>JAHHTJ010000060.1 GCA_020024715.1 Mycoplasmataceae bacterium | reverse complement strand
CATTTCATTTTATTACCTACTTGATCAACTAAAATACTTTGTGCTAATTAAATTAAAGAAAAAAACAACTATTCAAGGACCAATTAAAGCTGTAATTCTTTGTCATGGTAAATATCAAACAATTGATTTTACTGGTTTTAAATAATCTATCAAGAATTGTCAAAAATTACTTGGATTATTAAAAGCAAACTTTCTAGTAAAGAGTTCAAAACTGTTAGTAATATCAAAAACACAATTATTTGATGGTGTTAATTGAGTATATGTTTGATTAATTAACATTAAAGGATAATTAAGTGGAGAAAATAAATTAATATATTTAATTGCTGCTGTATTAGCTAAATACGAGGGAGGAACAATAATACCACTTAATATAAAACTTAAAAAAATAATCACTATACCAAGAATTGGAATTGGATTTGTAGTTTTTAAAGTACATCCAATAATTAAACCAAATGCATTAGTTGTAATAACTAAACATAAAATAGAATAAAAAACTGAACTTGCATCATTAATATTAAAATATTTTATAAGATGAACATTCATAAATATTAATCAAAATGTTTCTGCAATTATAACAGAAACAAATGATAATATTGCAAAATAACTTCCAGTAACCAAAATATATTCAATTGGTTTAATTCTTGCTTGTGCTATTTTTTTTAATAAAATTGATTTTTTAATTTCAACAAGTAATAAAGGCATAACAAATAAGGATATTGGTGTTGCTGAAATAGGAATTATTAATGTTTGGTTATTAGCAAAATAATGATAAGTATCATCATTAGATGAATCAATAATATAACACAAAATAACTACCAAAAATGGAAATATAAAAACAATTATTGGACCTAATTTATTTTTTCAAAAAAAGTTATTTATTAACCCATAAATAGCAAAAATACTTCTTACTCGAAATTTTTTATTAATTATTTTGTTGAAAAAATAATTTTGTTTGTTCATTATTATTTAACTATTATAAATAATTTTTTTGGCATTAATTTAGTTTTATCAATAGGTTCATTTGATAATGAGAAATCAACATTTTTAATTCTTTCACAAATTTTAGAAACTTGCATTCTTGTAGGTTTACCTAAACGTAATTTTAAGAAAATACTTGATCAAATAAAGATAACAATTGCTGACATTGCACTATCAATTGGTAATGCGTATAAGAAAATATGCATACCTTCCATACTATTACCTGTGTGTAAAGCAACTACAGTAGCAATTGCTTGACACATATTTAATGAAACAAATGAGAACACAAAACCATTTAATGCACTTGTAATAGCAGCAGAAAGAATTTTTCCAATAGATTGGAATAATAAGATACCAGGCATAGCAAATGCATATGTTAAAACTTGTAAAATGCTTGGTCTTAAGAAATATTCAGCATTATTTAAGAAACGATATGCACTTTCAGGGTTTGGAATACCTTGAGTAATATTAAATCCTTCTAATAAATATTTATTAATACCAAATCCAATAATTCCATACATTGCTGCACCATAAATAATAGCAATCGCTAAACTCATTCAATATTCTTTTTTAACGCGATCGTATCTTCTAGCTCCATAACTATATGAAACTAACGCTCTTCCACCTTGAACAACTCCATATAATGCAGTAAAAGTTAAATTAACAATTGGTAACATAGCACCATTTAATTCAACATAATAACTTGGAGAATATGGTAATTTTGTATCAATAGTAGTTTTTGCTAGGTGAACATCTTGTAATGTTCCTTGCACTGCAATTCCTGCATTTCAAATTGAAGCACCAACCCCAATTCCAACAGCTACTCATAAAACATCTCATTTAAAATATCTAAAACGAATACGATTAAATTTTAAATAAGTAACGATATTTTGTTTCTTCTCCATAATCGCAATATATATGATAAATAAAATAACGTTAAAAGCTCATCCAACTACTAATGCAGTAACTGAACCAAAGATTCCCATTTTTAGAACAAAAATAAAAATAACATCTAAACAAATATTAATTAAATTTGCAGTTGTTGCTAATAAAGCAGGAAATAATTGTCTACCTTCTGCACGAATCATTAATGAAAAATATTGATTAAAACAAGCAAAAATATTGAATCCAGCATCAACCCTTAAATAAAAAGTAGCTCAATAAATTGCTTTTGCATGATAAGCTTGATAAAATGGTAAATAGATATTTTGATAAGGATTTGATAAAATCTCTTGCACAGATAAACTATTAGATGGTATTAAAGGATAAATATTAATAGTATTAGCTTTGATATTCTTATAACTTGGGTAAGTAATTGTATTTACTTTATTTAAATTATCATGAGCTGGTATTAAATATTGATAGTATTTGCTCTTTATGAAATCATTAACATTTGAAGAACTAAATATATTTTTTTCTAATGATTTATTTTGAACTTGTCCAGCACTAACTGTAATTCACATACTAGCAATTCCAATAATTATTGCTGAAGAAACTACAGATACAAATATAGTACTAATTACTCCAGTACTTCATGCATCATATGCTTTTTCTTTATCTCTTGCTCCAATTGCTTTTGAAAAATTAACAGCTGTACCCATACCAATTAAAATGGTAATAGCATTTAATACATAAAGACCTGGTGTGATTAATGAAACTGTAAATCGTACCAAACTATCAATACTAAAAGAAGTTATCTGGACTTTATTATCAGATTGAAAATAAAAATTTCAGGCATTTAAAAAATTTACCATATTATGTGCATTATTTCCAAATAAATCATGTAAACTTGGAGAACCTGCTCTTGGTATTAAATTTACCATCATAATTTGGTCTGCAAAAATAAATAAACCTTGCATAAATGAGATTAAAATTCCTGGTAATGCTACATACATCAACGCCTTAAATACTGGTGCATTAGCATACATTTGTTTTGCTTTGTCTTCTTTATCTCCGAACTGTTCTTGTACTTTTTCTTTTGCTTTTTTTTCCGCTTTTTTCTTTGCTAACAACATAATTAATATTTATTATTATAAAATTAATTATATTATTGAATTCAAATTATTGTAAACAAAAAAAAGAAAAAGGAATAAAAATATGAAAAAACACAAAATTATTTTTATGGGAACACCTAAAATTGCTCGTATAGCATTAGATAGTTTAACTAAAAAATATGAAATAATTTTAGTAGTAACTCAAGCAGATAAAAATAAAGATCGTAAAGGAAATTATATTTTTAGTGAAGTTAAACAATATTGTATTGATCATAATATTAGTTATTTACAACCAGAAAAAGTAAAAGAAATAAAAACAGAAATTGAACAATTAAAACCTGATTTAATTGTTACTTGTGCTTTTGGACAATTTGTTAGTGAATCAATTTTAAATATACCTAAATATAAATCAGTTAATTTACATGCTAGTTTATTACCAAAACTTCGTGGTGGTGCACCAATGCAATGAGCAATAATTAATGGATACAAAGAAACTGGATTAACTTTGATGTATATGGATAAATTAATGGATCATGGTAATATTATTAAACAAATACAAATCGAAATAAATCCATTAATTATTACTTATTCAGAATTATATCAATTAATGGAAGAAGCAATTATTAAAATGATTAATGAACATTTTGATATTTTGTTTAATGAAAAAGTAGAATCAATTACACAAAATGAAAATGAAGTTACTTTTGGTTATAATATTTTAAAAAAAGATCGATATATTAATTGAAATTGTAATGGTAATGAAATTATTTATTTAATAAATGGTTTAGCAGATACTCCATTAGCATTAGCAGAAATTAATAATATAGAATTAAAAATAAAACAAGCAGAATTTAAAGAAATTGAGGTTAACAATTCAATTAGTAATGGAACAATAATTGCTTGTGATAAAGAACTATTAATTAAAGTAAACAATGGTATTATTAGTGTATTAAAACTTCAAGCACCAAACAAAAAAATGTTAGATGTGAAACAATTTCTAAATGGAAATAATATTTTTAAACAATTTGATAAATTTAATAATAAATAAAAGATTCATAATTAACTTAGTAATTTAATACTAATTAA
>JAHHTJ010000006.1 GCA_020024715.1 Mycoplasmataceae bacterium | reverse complement strand
ACTTAAATCATAAAACTTAATATTAAAGAAACTTTATGTATTGAAAAAGCAATGTTAAAAAAGTTAAAAAAAGATTTATGAATTAAAAACAAAGTTAAATAAATTCAATAAATCTTCATTTTAGTAATTTATAAGTTAACAAGGTATAAAATCACTTGTTAATTATATTTAATTATTTATTTATTACCTTATGACATCTATTACATAGATCATCATTATCAAGATTATAATTAAAATAATTTCAACATCTAGCACATAAATGATAATTTTCAGCTTTTTTTACACTAAAAACATCAGTTACTATAACATCAGCAACATTTAGTCATTTTTTTAATTTTTCACAAGAAATATTATCTGTAACAATACTTTTAGTTAAAGTAACAACTGCTTCATTATTTTTATTGATGATTTTATTATTTCTTAATTTTTCAAGCTGACTATAAATTTCATCTTTCAAAATAAAAAAATGTTTAAATACTTCATCATCTACTTTATCTAGTTGATAAATATTATTAATTGTTTCTTTATTTATATAATCTACTAAGAAAATAGATTCTTCTTCTCAATGAAAAATATTTTTTGCAATTTGAAATAATTCTTCTGCAGTATGTGGAAGAATTGGCGCTAAAGCAATCATATAATTTCTTAAAATTACATACAATACAGTTTGAATTTGTCTTCTTCTTTTATCATTTACATCATCACAATATAAACTATCTTTGATGATATCAAAATATCAATTACTTAAATTTACAATCGTATTATTTAATGTTTTAGTAATATCTAATAAATTATAATTATCAAATCAATTAGCAATCATAGTTAATTGTTCTTTAGTTTGTTTTAAAATAAAATAATCTTCTAAAGCTAATTCTTTTTGCATATCAACTAATGGATTAAAATCTGATAAATTACTTAACGTGTAACGAAATAATGTATTCCTTATTCTACGATAACTTTCAGCTACTTGTTTAATAATATTATCACCAATTCTTACATCTTCCATTCAATTACTTGATGCAACTCATAAGCGAAAAATATCAGTTCCATATTTTTTGGCAATGGTTGCTGGATCAACTACATTACCAACAGATTTAGACATTTTATTTCCGTGTTCATCCAAAATAAAACCATGAGAAATTAACGTTTTAAATGGTGTTTTATTATGTAGTATTACACCAGTAATAGTAGAAGAATTAAATCATCCACGATATTGATCACTTCCTTCTAAATAAAGTTCTACAGGGTATTTTCAATTAAAATGTTTAAAAATATTATGACTAGAACCAGAATCAAATCATACATCCATAATATCAGTTTCTTTTCGATATGTATGATTATCATTTTTATATTTATCTGTTAAAAAATATTCTACTGGTTCACTAAATCAAATATTACTTGTTTTTGCTTTTTCTATTAATTCAATAAAATGATTAATTAATTCAAAATCTAAAACAGGATTATTATTTTCATCATAAATAATAGTAATAGGAACTCCTCAATATCTTTGACGAGAAATACATCATTCACTTCTATGTCCAACCATATAAGTTAATTTTTTTCTAGCTCATTCTCCAACCGGAAAATTAACATCATTGCTTTGTACACTATTTTCTAATTTATTTCTAATTTTATCAAGATCAACAAATCATTGGGCAGTAGCACGATAAATTACTGGTTTTTTTGTTCTTCAATCAAATGCAACTGAATGAGTAAATTTTGTAGCATTTAATAAATGATTATTTGATTTTAATCATTGAATAATAGTTTCATTAGCATCTTTATAAAAAACACCAACTAATTCCCTTGATTTAACAGTTTCATCAAATTTTCCATAATTATCAATAGGACAATATTCAGGACCAATATTATAAACTAAACAAGCTTTATAATCATCTAATCCAAATGCGGGAGCGTTATGAACTAAACCAGTACCATCATCAGCTGAAACATAATCTGCTAAAATAATTGGATGTTTTTCTTCATTATATAAAGGATGAAAATATTGAACATTTTCTAATTCACTACCTTTAATTTCATCCTTAATTATTTGTACATTTTTTCAACCTAACTTACTTTTTAAAGCTTCAATTCTAGCTTTTCCAATTATATATTTTTTATTATCAGCATTAATTCATACATAATCAAATTTAGGATGAACTGCAACTGCTAGATTTGATGGAATAGTTCAAGGTGTAGTGGTTCATATAATTAAAGAAGTATCTAAATATTTGTCACTTGCTAAATCAAATGTAAGATAAATTGAATCAGATTCATCATCATGATATTCAATTTCATCTTCTGCTAATGCTGATTGACTAGATCATGATCAATAAACAGGTTTTAATGCTTTGTAAATTAAATTATCTTTAATCATTTGATTAAATAATTTTAGTTGCTCAAATTCAATAAATCCATCAGATGTTTTATATATTTTTTCATAATCAGTAAAAATACCTAAATTCTTAAATTGATCTTTTTGAATTGCTACATTTTCTAATGCAAACTTCAAACAATTATCTCGTTTTTGAATAATGGTTAGTTGTTTATCGGTATTGATTCCTTTTTTTATTAATGCATGTTCAATCGGCAAACCATGAACATCTCAACCCATAACAAATTGTGAATAGTATCCTTGCATTGTTCAATGACGAACAAACATATCTTTTAAAACCTTATTCATGGCATGACCAATATGTAACATTCCATTAGCATATGGGGGACCATCATGAAGAATTTTTTCTTGATTATTTTTATTTTTAGCTAATGCTTTATTATAAATATTTTGATTAATTCATCATTCATGTAATTCAGGTTCAGTTTTACTAGGATTAATATTCATAGCAAATTCTGTATGGGGGATATTTAAACTTTTCTTTATCTCTTCTTTAGTCATAACTAATACCTCTTATCAATACTTAATATTTTAACTTATCAACTTTATTTAAATAATTTAATCATTAAATAATATTTCAAAATAATCTATAAAATAAATTTAAATTTAAAAAAAGTATCATAAAAATCTTTGTTTTTTACATAATAAGATTTTCAATAATATAAAAAATATTCATTTGGTTGCATAAAATAATTTTGATATAAATCATTAATATTACTTGGATTATTAATATTTGTTATTGGTGGTATGGGCTCAAAAATATTTTGAAAAACAGTATATGGTACCATTTCTTTTCCATTAACAAAATTATATTTATATAAATAACTATCACTTTGACCATTTGGATTAAACTGATTTTTTAAATTATTGTTTATAAATGGTGTAATAAAACTTCATGATGGAAGATAATAAATAGAATTGTTATGTTGATTAATAAAACCATAATAAGGTTTTAAATTTAAATATGGATTAATATTTCAATAATAAAAACGATAAATAGCTTGAAAATTTTGAGATAAATTATTAACATTGTAACAAGCAATATCAACTTGATAAGAAAAACTAAATGTATAATCATTTAAAGGTTTAGCAACTTGTTGATTAGTAGACACATTTAAATTAGAAAACCTTTCTTCAACACAGTATTCAATACTTTGACTACTTCAATTTTTATTAAATTTATAATAAAATTTCTGTTTAGAATAATAATTATTTAGATTTGATAATAAATCATTAACAATAAGTTGACTAAAATCATTACTACCTTGTTTTTTTAAATTATGATAAGAGTTAATTCATAAATTTAAATCTGATTGATATGTAGAAATTTTTGGTTGTATTTTAAAAGCTTTAGAATTAGTATTTTTTGGATTAAATAAATCACTAAAGGACACGTAATTAATATTTTTTTCTAAATGATTATTAACAATTGCTGATGTTATTGGTTCATAATTATTAGAATTAACAATCGGCAATGGATTCAATGAATCATTTAAATTTGTATTATTATCATTATTTTTAGAATTATGTTTTGTTGCTATAACAATACCTGCTGCAACTGATGCTGCAATAGCCACAACTGAAACTATTGATAAACCTACAGCTAAACTTGCGTGTTTTATTTTCATATTATTTCTCAATTATTTGTATTTCTTGTTTGCCTTTTTTTATAAATATATACTTATTAAATTTAATAAACTCTTTATCTAGTTTTAAATTTACATCATTTACTTTTATTCCATTAATACTAATTCCACCTTGATTAATTAGTGTTTTTGCTTCATTTTTACTTTTAAATATTTTCGCTTTTGTTAATAAATCAACAATTAATTCACCTTGATTGAAATCTTGCTTAATAATAGGAAAATCATTTTTTATCATTTCAATATCTTTTAAAGTAAGATTATTTCAATCATTCTTAAAAATCATTTCTGATAATTGTTTTACTTTTTCAAATGTTTGCATCGAATGAATTCTAGATACTAAATTTTGTGCTAGTTTTTTTTGTGCAAATCTTACAAAAGGTTTTTCTTGGTGTATAGTAATAATTTCTTGAATTTCATTAATAGAATAGTTAGTTAAAAAATTTAATAAATTCAATGCATCAGCATCAGATTGATTAATTAAAAATTGATACATAGTGTAAGCAGAAGTTAAATGTTCAGATAAATAAATTGCTCCTTTTTCACTTTTACCAAATTTAGTTCCATCAGATTTTAATAACAATTTTACTGTTAATCCTGATAATGTAGATTGAGCTTCTGGAATCATATCTTTTTTATTTATAAAATCAATACCAATTGTAATATTTCCTCATTGATCACTACCACCAACTTCTACATCTACATCTTCATTATGATGTAATTCATAAAAGTCATTAGCTTGAATTAATGAATAAGAAAATTCAGTAAAAGAAATTCCGGTTTCTAATCTAGATTTAATAATTTCTTTATTTAATAAGTAAGAAATATTTACATACTTACCAATATCTCTTAAAAAATCAATAATTGTTTTATTTTTATAAAAATCAGCATTATTAATAATTTTTGCATTTGGTAATAAGTTTTGTAATTGTGTTTTTATACCTTCAATATTTTTTAAAACTTGATTTGTATCTAATAACTTTCTTTCTTCTTTTTTACCTGAAGGATCACCAATTTGACCAGTCATTCCTCCAATTATAATTACAAATTTAATATCATATTTTATACATAAACTTAAAATATTAATAATAACAAAATTTCCTAAATGTAATGAATTAGCACTAGGATCAAAACCAACATATAATTTTCGATCTTTATTTAAAGCATTAATTACTTTTTCTTTGTTAGTTATATCTTGAATAATATTTCGATCAAGTAATTCTTGTATAAATAAATTTGCTTTATTTTCCATAATGATTGTTCCTTAATATTAACTAAAAATTATAAATGATTGCATAACCATTATTTTTATTATATATAATTAAACATAAAAAATTTTTAGTTAATTTTATTCTTTTTTATAAAAAATATATAAAAAAATAAATGCTTAAGCATTTATTTATAGATTATAAGCCATGTTCTGTACTGCTAAATGCAGCGTTAATCATTTATCTACAATATTACTATTGTTTGTTAAACTATTTAATTTTAGTTCAACAATTCCCTTACCATAATTTAGGTTTCTTGCTTATGGAGTTTACCAACGTTTCACTTTTTCATTTCTGAAAAT
The DNA here is from genome assembly GCA_020024715.1 of Mycoplasmataceae bacterium. Taxonomy (GTDB): domain Bacteria; phylum Bacillota_I; class Bacilli_A; order Mycoplasmatales; family Mycoplasmoidaceae; genus RGIG1987. The sequence goes on along the minus strand of JAHHTJ010000006.1, from coordinate 13,009 downwards.
TTCGTCACTGTGGCACTTTATGAATACAATCATGATACAAAGTATTTTAGATCTTCTTCGTCGTCATCACATAAATGATGCTAGTCCTTGATTTTTTACAGACTACATAGACATTTATAAACATCTCAGTTTATGCAAGCATGGACTTTCCTCTAAAGTATAAAACTTCAGCGATTAACCATCTACATTTCTATTTTAACAAAATATATAATAATTAATTTAAATTTTAAGATATTTATTAAATAATTATTAAACAATAATATAAATAATATTTTTACACAAATTCTATAAATGATTAGTAATAAAAATATTTATAATTAAAACTTAAGCTAAATTGTTATCAATAGCTAATAATTTATTATTTTCGTTTTTTAAAGTAATTTTTAATGTTCTTATTTTATTTTCGTTTTTTTCAGTTGCTAAATTAGCTTGTAATTTTTCAATTTTTTGTTCTATTTTTTTTCGATCAACTAAATCTAAAAATTCAAAATAAGGAGTAAGAATTTTTAATTCTTTTCCATCATTATATAAGAAACCACCAGCAACTGCTGCAATTCTTTTCTTATTATCAAGATCAGTAATACGCATTTGTCCGATTGTTATTTCGCTAACCATAGGTAAATGGTTCACTAAAAAACCTTCAAATCCATCACTAACTGTTTCAATAGTAGCAATATTAATATATTCACCATATTTGATACCATCAGGTGTTATTACTTTTAAATATAAATTATTTTTAATAGTACTTTCCATTATTTACTACTCTTCATTAAGCATTTGGTTTATTAGCTTCTAAATGACTTTGTTTTTTAAGAAGTTCAGCTTTTCTTGCTTCTTCTTCTTTTCTTAATCTTTCTTCTTCTTTTTTATTTTCTTCTAACATTGCATTACCTTTTTCAATTGCTTCTTCTAAGGTACCACAATATAAGAAAGCTTGTTCTGGTAAATAGTCAACATCACCATTAACAATTGCTTTAAATCCAGCAATTGCATCACTTAATTTGGTATATTTACCATCACAACCATTAAATTTTGCTGCAACAAAAAATGGTTGAGTCAAGAAACTTCTAATTCTTCTAGCTCTTGCTACTATTAACTTATCTTCATCAGATAATTCATCCATTCCTAAAATTGCAATAATATCTTGAAGTTCTTCAAATTTTTGTAAAATAGCTAAAACTTTAGAAGCAATTGCATAATGTTCAACTCCAACTATTGCAGGATCTAACATACGTGAAGAAGATTCTAAAGGATTAATCGCTGGAAATAAACCTAAAGAAGCAATATTTCTATCTAAAACAGTTCTTGCATCTAAATGAGTAAATGTTGTAGCTGGTGCTGGATCAGTTAAATCATCTGCAGGAACATATACAGCTTGAACAGATGTGATACTACCGTTCTTGTTAGAAGTAATACGTTCTTGTAATTGTCCCATTTCAAAAGCTAATGTAGGTTGATATCCAACTGCTGATGGCATTCTTCCTAATAATGCTGAAACTTCACTACCAGCTTGAACAAATCTAAAAATATTATCAATAAATAATAAAACATCCATTTTATTATGATCTCTAAAATATTCAGCCATTGTTAAACCAGATAAAGCAACTCTCATTCTAGCTCCTGGTGGTTCATTCATTTGACCAAAAACTAAAGCAGTTTTATCAATAACTCCACCTTCAATCATTTCATAATATAAATCATTACCTTCTCTGGTTCTTTCTCCAACTCCAGTAAAAACAGATAAACCGCTATGTTCTGTAGCAATATTATGAATTAATTCTTGAACTAAAACAGTTTTACCAACTCCAGCTCCACCAAATAATCCAATTTTACCACCCTTTGCATAAGGTAATAGTAAATCAATAACCTTGATTCCTGTTTCAAATGTTTGAGTAGCTACTGTTTGTTCTTCGAAGTTTGGAGCATTTCTATGAATTGACCAATGTTCTACATCATTTTGATCAAATGGTTTATCATCAATTGCTTCACCAACAACATTAAAAATTCTACCTAATACTTTTTCTCCAACCGGAACTGAAATAGCAGCTCCTGTGGCAATTACTTCCATATTTCTTTGTAATCCATCAGTTGAACCCATTGAAATACATCTAACAACATCATCACCAGCTAATTGTGCTACTTCTAATGTTAAAGTTTTTGGTTTTTTATCATTTTGATCAGGAGTTAAATTGATAATTAAAGCATCATTAATACTTGGTAATTTTCCACTAGTAAATTTAACATCTACTACTGGTCCTAAAACTTGATAAATATGCCCAATATTCTTATTTGTATTTTCCATAATAATCTCCTATCTTTCTCCCCCGGCCATCATTTCATTAATTTCTTCAGTAATTTTAGCTTGACGCATCTTATTAAATTTTAAACGATATTTGTCAATAAGATCATTTGCATTATTAGTTGCCATATCCATGGCATTTCTTCTAGAAGCAAATTCACAAACTTTAGATTCAATTAGTGCACCATAAATAAATGTATAAATATAATGGGGAATTAATGCTTTAATTAGTTCTTCTTCATTTGGCAAAAAATCAATTTTACCTTTATTTATTGTGGATTCATTTTTTTCTTTTAACATTGACTTGTCAATTGGCAACAAAGGAATAACAACTGGTTCAAATTTCATTGCATTAATAAATTTAGTATATCCAATTTGAACTTTATTAATCTTTCCTTGATGAAATGCATCTAAAGCTATTTCACCAATTGCTTGAACTTCATCCATATTAATTTGATTGTCATTTAAATCAATGGAAGCAATAATTTGACTTGTAAATTTGTGATTCTTATAATATGTAAAAGATTTTTTTCCTATTAGAATTAATTGATCATTTGGTTGAAGCATGCTTCTAACTAAACGATTAATATTATTATTATAAGCACCGCATAAACCTAATGATGAATTAATAATGATATATAATGTTCCTTCAGTTGCATCCTTAGGACCAATAAAACTTAAATCATCCATTGAATTAACAATCGCTGCAACAATGTTGTAAAATTCCTTATAATAATCTTGAATTTTAACAAAGATTTCTCTTTCTCTTTTTAATTTAACAATAGATACTAACTTCATAGCTTCAGTAATTTTGCTAATTTTTTGTACCGATTGCATTTTCCTTTTTAGTGATTGTAGTGATTCCATTTTATAAACCTAATTCTTTTACATCACCATAATCTGATGCTTTGTAATCATTTAATGTAGATATAAAAGTTCTTGTATATTCTTTAAATGCATCCTTAAATTCTTTTAACAAATCATCGCTAAAAGCTTTCTTTTCAGCTAATTTTTGTCTTAATTCACTACCTTGAAAGTATTCAATTAATCCATTTTTATAATTAATAATTTCTTCTACAGGAATTCATTTAACAAATCTTTGTTTTACATTCATTAAAATAATTGATTCATCAATTTGATCATAAGGTTTATTATTTGGTTGACGAAGAATTTGCATAATTCTTTTACCTTGGTCTAAGGTTTTTCTAGTTTCTGGATCAAGGTCACTACTAAATTGACTAAATGCTTCTAATTCTCGGTATTGAGCTAATTGAAGTTTTAAGCTTCCACCACCTTGTTTTACACATTTAATTTGTGCAGCAGATCCAACTCTAGATACACTTAATCCAGCATCAATTGCTGGTCTTTGTCCAGCATTAAATAATTTAGTCATTGTAAAAATTTGACCATCAGTGATTGAAATTACATTAGTTGGAATATATGCAGAAATATCACCAGCTTGTGTTTCTATAATTGGTAATGCAGTAATACTTCCGCCACCATATTTTTCATCTAATCTACAAGCACGTTCTAATAATCTTGAGTGTAAATAAAAAACATCACCTGGATAAGCTTCACGACCTGGTGGTCTTCTTAGTAATAATGACAATGCACGATAAGCAACTGCATGCTTAGATAAATCATCATAAACAATTAAAACATCTTTACCTTTTGACAATCAATATTCTGCTATAGTAACACCAGTATATGGAGCTAAATACTTTAATGCTGGTAATTCACTAGCGCTTGCTGAAACAACGGTTGTATATTCCATTGCTCCTCGAGTTTTTAATTCTTCAGATACTTGAACAATAGAAGAATTTTTTTGTCCAATAGCAACATAAACACAATACACATCTTTACCTTTTTGATTTAAAATCGCATCAATAGCAATAGATGTTTTACCAGTTTGTCGATCACCAATGATTAATTCTCTTTGTCCACGACCAATTGGAATCATTGCATCGATTGTTAAAATTCCAGTAGCTAATGGAACATCAACACTTTTTCTAGTCATTACACCAGGTGCAATTTTTTCAACAGGCATATGTGCATCTGCAGCAATTGGACCTAAACCATCAACTGGAACACCGATAGCATTAACAACTCTTCCGATCATTGCATCACCAACAGGTGTTTCTACAACTCTTTTAGTTCTTTTAACAATTTGACCTTCTTTAATGTCATCATACTTTCCAAATAAAACAATCCCTACATAATCAGCTTCCAGGTTTAAGATCATTCCAACTGTTCCGTTTTCAAAAGTTACCAATTCATCAAGCATTGCATTATCTAGTCCGCTAGCATATGCAATTCCATCACCAATACTAATAACTTTTCCATTTTCTGATTCTTCAACTTTTTCAGAAAAACCTTTAATCTGTTCTTTTAAAATTGAAGAAAATTGACTTATATCCATTGAACTCATAATTTACTCCTTATTTTGTTTTCTTAAAATATTTGCTTGTTGAGCTTGTTTTATTTTTTCAATTAAAGTATTATCAATTACCTTACTATTAATTTCTACTTTAATTCCACCAATAATTGATTCATCGACCACTAGTTGAGTATTTAATTTAGTAAAATTACTAGGTAAGATGCTTTTTGTATTCTTAATTGCATTAGCAATTTGATTAATTTGTTCATCATTCAAAATAAATGCACTATATATTTTTAAATTTATAATACCTAATAATTCTTCTAAATTAATTAAGGTATTTTTTGTAACTTTAGAAAATAAATGCACAATATTTCCTTTTATTAAAATCGCTAATAAATTAACAGTTTTATCAAATTGAAAAGAACCACTTAAACTCATTACATTTTTAATCTTGTCCGCTTTTAAAATTCAAGGGTTTTTTAAATAATCAATTAAAATTTGATTTTCTTTATTGAAAATTTGCAAATTAATAAGATCTTGGTATAATTCATTTATTTTATTTTCTTCAACTGCTAAACTTGTAATTGCTGATGCTACTGCTTGACTTACCTTTTTTTCATTCATCATAATTACTTATTGCTTTCTAGATTTTTAATAAAATCGTCAACAAATTGTTGATTATCACTAGATGAAACATTTCTTTTTAATAATTCTTTGGCTATTGCTAATGAATTATTAACAATTTCATCATTTATTTTATTTTTTAAATTCTCATGAATTTTTTGAGCTTCAATAACTGCATTTTCTTTAATTTTATCTGCATTAGTTTTAGCTTCTTTTTCAATTAAATCTTTCTTATTATTTAAACTACGAATTGCATTTTCCATAATTTCATTTGCTTTTACGTAAGAAATTAATTCTTGTCTTGTTGCATATTCTAATTTAATATCAGCTTCTTTATTTAATCTTTCTGCACTTTGAATTTGACCAGCAATATAATTTTCTCTTTTTTCAATAGCTTCCTTCATTGGTCTTCAAGCAAAGAAAAATAAAAATAAGAAAATTGTTATAGAAGCAGCAATATGACTAAAGAATGTTCATGCATTGGGAAATAATGATTGAATTACTAATGCTCCATCAACTGGTGGGTTAGGATTATAAAAAATTCCTTGTGTTGCGGTAGATGGAATAACAAAACCGAAAGTTCAAATAATAATACAAATTGAAGCAGCAAAACAAATACCCATGATAGCTAATCAAAAATATAAAGGAATTTGTTTTTTATCAGTTGCTTGAAATCCTGATTTATATTCTCTTCCCTTAACCTTTTGATTTGGAAAAATAGGATAAATAATTGTATTTAAATTTTTATACTTATTTAATGTATCAAAACTATAATTAGCATATCGTTTTTCCATAGCTAATTCAACTTCTTGTTTTACACCACCAAAATTAATAGTTCTAACATAATCATCTAGTTGAATTTTTCTAGTATTTAACAAAAATTCTTCACCAAGTTCATCTCTTTCATTTTCATTTAAAAAAATGTAACCTTCACTATTCATACTTTTGCGATCCAAAATACTAATTAATTTTTTAATTGATTTTTGATTAGTATCTTTTTGAATTGTATTTATATCTGTATGTTGAACTTCATCTAATTTTTGACTAGATAATTCATTTTGTGGTAATGGTAATGAAAAATAAATGTGATTAATAATTTGTTTTCTTTCAGCTAGTGTAGGATTTTGCAAAAAATTCTCTTTTTTTGCTTTAATATCCTTAATATTAGGTGCATAATATCCAACTAATAAAATAGTTTTTTCTAAAGTTTTAGAATAATAAGTTAATGATGGTGAACCTGCTATTTTCTTTACGATTTCATTTGATAATTCTTCATCTAAAAATAAATTACCATCTTCTGTAACATCATTTTTAACCAATGCTTCTTCAATCATGCTAGTTAAGTAATCAGGTAAAACATCAACATGTGGAAGATTATTGTTAATGTATTCTAAATTAGGATTTTTATTTTTTTTCATTTTTATTTCCTATTTCTTTAAAATGCTTATCTTACAAAGATTAATAATATAGAGATAATTAATGCATAAATTGCAGAAGATTCAGCAATAGCTGCACCAATTAACATTGTTGATCTAATCTTTGACATCATTTTTGGGTTTCTTGCTAAACCATCAACAGCTTCTCCTGCTGTATAACCTTGTCCAATACCTACTCCAGTAGCACCTAACATAGCACAACCAGCACCAACCCCAGCACCAAAAGCTGGTGTAAATAAATTGGTTGATGTAGTTGTTGTATCTAATGCAGTTTTTTCAACAATTGTTGAAATAGCATGTGTGCTTTCGTGAATATTATTTGCATGAGAATTAATCTTATCAGACGCATCAGCAAGATTTGTAAATAAATCGATAAATGTTGTCATTTCTTTTTTCCTTTCTATTTATTAAAATAATTTGAAGTTATGAATTAAAGAGATGGAGCAACAAATATTAATAAAATTGCAATAATCAAAGCATAAATAGCTGAAGATTCAGCAATAGCTGCACCAATTAACATCATGGCACGAATTCTTGAGTATTCATCTGGATTCTTAGCAACTGCTAAAGCTGCTTTACCACCAACATATCCTTGTCCAATACCTACTCCTAAAGCTCCTGTCATAGCTAAACCAGCACCAATATAACAACCAGCACGAGCTGCAGTATTATCTTTTGTTGCTGCTTTTGCATCTGCAGCTAGTACCAAATTTTGATGATGTTCTGGTAATTGTGCTAAAACAGCAGAATTATCATTAGTTTGTTGGTGAATTTCATGTAAAGTATTTAAATCTAAAAACATTTTTATTTTCCTCTTTTATTTATTTAGCTTGTGTAGCTAATTGTAATTTATCTTTTTTACTTTCGCGTAAAGCTTTTTTTCTTTGAAGTCTTTCTTCCATTTCAATAGCTTCTTCTCCGTTTGTTCTCATAGCTCAATATGTCATGTTTAAAATTACGAAAACATAAGCTTGAATTGGATCGATAAACAAGTCAAACAACATATGTGGTAAAGGTGCTAGAATAAATCCACCTACCAAAATTAACCCAGGTGTATTTAAAGCACTCTCAGCATTACCACCAGGTCCTATTAATTGACCAATTATATAGACAAATGAAATAACAATAACTGAAGCAAAAATATTACCCCATAATCTAAATGTTAATGAAACGATTGGAGTAAATATTCCAATAATTTCTAATGGATTGATCATTAATGGTATAGTTTTACCTGCATATTTAACCTTAAAAAAGAAATGTCTTAAGAATAATCATCTTTGATGTTTTATTCCTAAATAAAATATTCCTATTAAACATATAATTCCATTCGTTAGTGGAATTGTATAGTTTTGTGCTAATTCAGGAAAACCAAAAACACCCATAATGTCCCCAAAGAAAAAATAAAATAATAAGAAAGCAAAATATGGAGCTATTTTTTTATATTGATTTCCTGTAGTACCAAACATTTCAATTGTCATTGATTCGACAATTTCGAAATATCATTCTACAAGTAGAACAATTCCTTTAGGTGGTTGATTCGGTTGAAGTTTTTTTAATTTCACATAACAAATTATGGAAATTGTTATCATCAAAATTGCTGTTACAATGATTGATAAAATAACTCCTTGATTAAAAACACTTATTGCACCTTGATGGTATCAACCAGATAAAGTTCCGAGTTGTTCAGTTTTTTGCTGAATAATGTTTGACATTTGAGCAAATTTGTGTAATGCTGTTGTATTATCATTTGCTAAAACAAATTCAATATGCACTTTATCCTCCGTCAAATTTTTTATTATAAGCAATGTTATAAGAAATTACAGCTAAACTAATTACGTTTGTTTATTATATAATTTCTTATAAATTTTACCATGATTATCAATAATATTAGTAATAAAGTACTACCTAAAGCACAGTAGACATTAAATCATCCAGACGTATCTGTAAGTGATTTATTGTAAGAAAAAGAAATTGTTCCAATAATAATAAATGGAATGATATACAAAAAATAATAAAAAATATATAAAAAACTACTAAATACCATAAAACCTTTTGGTTTTTCTGCTCTTTCTCCATATTCTTTTGCTTTTTTTAATAATGTATCTGGAATTTTTTGTTGTAATCATAATGCACTTAAAACAAAAGGAATTGGTAATATTCATCCAGTTAAATAACAAAAATATTTAGTAATAATAAAATAGATTAATGTACCAATAAAACCAATAAATGCACAAATTATATAAACAAACATAACATCTTTCATTATGTTTGGTTCTTTGTGGTTAGATTGTTTAGTTGTTTGTTGTTTCATTATTTAATGCATCATAAATATATTTTGCACTCTTAGTAATAATAGTTATTGAATCATTACTTTTCATGCTACCTGTTGCATCACAAAATGTTTTTAAATTGTCTATATTAATTAAATTAACGTTTTTTAAGTTAATTTTAATTGAATTGTCACTAACCATTTTGCTAACCAAAATATTTTCTTTATTACCTAATAAATGAAATAATTCTTCCTTATCAAAATCTTTTTTAATTTTATCATTACTATAGCTACCTATTTGTTTAGTTGCTTTTCTTTTCAAATAGCCAAAGGTAATAATATTTAAAAACTTTGTTTTAAAACTTAAATTCTTTTTTTTGTCACTCATTTTATTCTCCTTAAAAAAAATTTTTTAATCTAACTAATGCATCTGTAGTATCAGAAGACATATAAATTTCACACTTCGCATTCACCAATCTTATATTAATTTTTTTTACGTTAATTAGTAATTCTTTTCCATATAAATTTCCATCATTAATTAATTCTCATGTAAAATCCGTATTTTTAACTTCTCACATAATTTGTTCATTTTTATGAAAAAGCAACGGATTGGTAAAATTAACATATTTATTGTTATTAATAGGCATAATAAAAGATAAACAATAAGCATTTAATGTAGAAAAAAACAATGGACCGTTATTTGATTTATTGCTACCAGTTGAACCTGTTGGGGTACAAAAAATCAAACCAGTACCTACATAATCTAAAAATTTATTTTTTTTATTTATATATAAACAACCTTTTAATGTTAATGGATTTTGAATAACTAAATCATTTAAAGCAGTTAAATTCAAAATTATTTCTTCTTTTTCATTATATAAAGTTGATTGTAAAACCAAAGGGTGATGAAATTTTTCATCATTAGTGATATATTTAATAAAATCTTTCTTTTTGCTTAAAGTTTCTCAACTTCCTACTGTATAAAAACCAAGTGTTCCTGAATTAATTCCAATAATTCTTGTTTTTTTATCTTTGTGGATAGAAAATGAACGTAAAAAAGTACCATCACCACCAAGTACAAAAACATAATTTGGTGATAGTTCATTTTTTACTCAACCATTTTCAATTAAAATTTTTTCTAAAGAAGTAGTTATAGTTTTATTTTGAATACTTTCTTCATAAATTTCTATTTTATAAGTATTTATAATCATTTTATTATTATAAAAATTATATATGAAATGTTAGAATTAAAACATGTTTAATTTTGATGTGCAAGGTAGTTTAGTTCATTCTAATCCATTACAAACTGCTTTTTATTTAGGACATTTAGATGTCCATTGGTATGCTATTACTTATCTATGTGGATTTTTATTAGCAATTTTAGTTGGTTGTATTAAGTTACATTATTATTATAAAGTATCTTATGAACCATTCTTTTGGTATGCAATTATGGCAATTCCAGGTGCAATTTTTGGTGCTCGTTCATGATCTTATGTAATTGGTGATGCTAAAATAACAGCAACAAATCCTTATGATGGTTTTTTACAGTTTTTTGGAGGAGATGGTGAAGGAGGAATTGCTGGATTAGCAATTTTAGGAGGAGTAATATTTGATGTTGCTTTAGCTTTAATATGATTCCCGCTAATTTTAAAACGACCAAAATATAATGTTCGTGTCATTAATGACTCTGGAATTGAGTCATTAAGAAGAACAAGTGTTTGAATATACGCAGATGCAATCGTTCCTTTAATTGTGCTAGGTCAAGCTATTGGTCGATGAGGTAATTTTACAAATCATGAAGTCTTTGGTGATATTACAAATGTAAATAATTTAGATTTCTTAGCTTACATGATGCCTCATGTATTTAAAAATATGTACATTATACCGCAGCAATTTAACTATGCAAATATACCGCAGCTAGCTAATTTTTATAATCCATTCTTTTTGTATGAATCCTTTGGTGATATTATGTTATGAGCAACATTATATTTTGTGCTAGAAAGATTTAGATGAATTAAAAGAGGTTCATTAGCTAGTGGATATTTCATTGGATATGGAATTATTAGAAGTTGCATGGAATTAAATCGTTATGGTTTAGATTTTATTGATCAAAAAAATATTCCTTATGGTAGTAATGGATATAGTTTAATGAAATTCGGTTTTGATAAAGATTATGTTACTGCTTGTTTATTTATTATTTTTGGAATAATTGGTTTTGTTTATGTTAATTTGTATGTATATAAAATGCGAAGTTATAATGTTTGGAAATTTTTATTAGAAAAGATTCGCTATCCATTTGTTATGAGTTTATTAAAACTTAAATTAACAAATTGTAATAAAAAGAAAATAAATGCACAAACAAAAAAACTAGGTTCAACTTATTTATCAAATATAAACATTAAAATTGATGAAATTAATAATAAAATTCAAGAAACAAAACTATATTTAAATTCAATACAATATTATAATCGACAAAAGGATTTAAAATATTACTATTGTGATTTTGACACAAGGTATTTATAAGAGGTGTTTATATGTTAAAAATTAATATTCCAGCTGAAGATAAAAGATTTGATGTTTTAATTATTGGAGCTGGACCTGCTGGATTAACAGCTGCTATTTATGCTGCTAGAGCTGATTTAAAAGTTGGTTTTTTAGAAGGTAGTACTCCTGGTGGAAAAGTTACTAGTACTGATCAAATCGAAAATTATCCAGGTTTTCAAAAGGTTGTTGGTAGTGATTTAGCATTAAATATGTTTAATCAAGCTACTAAATTAAAAGCTCACTATATGTATGGATGAGTTGATCGTATTAATAAAGATGAAGATGCTAAAATTTTTAGCGTTCACACCAAAAAAAATGAAACATATTTTGCAAAAGTAGTAATTATTGCTACAGGTATGAAAGAACGCACTTTAGGATTGGAAAACGAAAAAAAATTCGAATATAAAGGTATTTCTTATTGCGCTGTTTGTGATGGTAATTTATATGCTAATCAAGATGTAGCTGTAGTTGGTGGAGGTAATAGTGCTATTCAAGAAGCACTATATTTAACTAAAATTGTTAAGAAAATATATTTGATTCATCGTCGCGAACAATTCAGAGCTGATGCAATTATGCTTGATGAAATCAAGAGCAAATCTAATGTTGAAATGTTGGTTCCATATGTTGTAAAAGCATATGTAGGTGATGAAAAAATTACAGGAATTAAAATACAAAATTTAGAAACTAATGAAGAAAGAATTTTAAATGTAGCATGTATTTTTCCATATATTGGTTTTAACCCATCCACAAGTTTCTTAAGTAATCTAGATATTTTAAATGAACAAAAACAAATAATTACTAATAAAAATAAAAAAACTAAGATTGATGGTTTATATGGTGTTGGTGATGTTACAGAAAATGATTTTAGACAAATAACAACTGCTAATAGTGATGGAACAGTAGCAGCACTTGATGCTATTGATTATATAAATAAAAATGCAAAATCATGAAGTTGATAATTTTACCAAAACCGTTAAACACGAATTAATCTTAAGAAAATATACACAAGAACAAAAAAAGTATCTTTTATATGGTTATTGTTTTCAAGATATTTTAAGTAATGCAAAATCAATTAATTTTAAATTTAATTTAATTTCTGATTTTATTTTATCTAACTTATCAGATTATATTTCTATCACAAGAAATGATTTAATAAAAAAAAATAATATTATTACATTAAATTTAACTAATAACAATAAATATGCCTTATTTATAGAACATTTAAATGAATTTATTAAAGATTTATTTAATAATAAAATTGTAATAGAAAATTTTTGATTTTTTTTAAATGGATGATTCTTGAAAATGGGATCTATTAGTAATTTAGAAACAAAATCATATCATTTAGAATTAAAACTAAAAGCAACTGAATTTTTAAATTCATTAATCAATGTTTTTAAAAAATATAATCTATGGTTTAAATTTTTAATCAGAGAAAATTTTAGTATCTTTTATAT
>JAHHTJ010000059.1 GCA_020024715.1 Mycoplasmataceae bacterium | reverse complement strand
AAATAATACTAACAAACACTTACAAAAAATAAAGAAAAATATTATTAATCAACAAATAACACATAAAAATTTATTGATGTATTTATGAATTATTATTCCTATAATTATAATAATAATTGCAATTATAATTTATTGGTTATGTCTTAAAATTAAATATAGAATTAAGAAGTAAAATTAGATACTAATTTAACAAATAATTATAAATTTATAACAATATTCTATTGAACTTTGAATGTTTTTTAATAAGTTTAACTATATAATTACAAAACCTATTTATTTATCAATATGTTAAAATAAGAGCGGAAGGAAGAAGTGAAATATTATTTATTTTACTAGGGTATATATATGAATAAAGTATTAATTATTTACGCAGCTCCAACTCCAAAAGAAGTAAGTCATACAGCAACACTTATTAATCAATTTTTAAAACATTATGTTAAATATAATCCTGATGATGAATTTATTTGATTAGATTTAAATGAAGAAAAAGATATTACAAACAATGTTTTAAATCGTAATAATTTCTCGGAATTTTTCAACAAAAGTGATAAATACATTAATCAATTAAAAGAAGTTAATAAGGTTATTGTAGCAACACCTATGAATAATTTTATGATTTCTACATTATTAAAAAATTATATTGATTACATTATGGTTGCTAAAAAGACGTTTGAATATAAATATGTTAATGGTTTACGACAAGCTGTAGGTTTATTAGATCATTTAAAGGTTCAAATTTTAGCAAATCAAGGAGCACCAGCTGATTGATATCCTTGAGGTAAAATTGTTACTTATCTAGAAGGATGTTTTAATTTTATAGGTGCAACTATTAATAAATCTATTTTAGTTGATGGTACAAAAACTGCTAAATATAAAGATAAAACTTTAGATGAATTAATTATAGAATTTGATGGTACTATTTCTGATAGTGCTAAAACGTTCTAATTAAGTTTTCTATACAAGTTTTCTATAATAAAAAATAGTAAGGAACAAATCTTACTATTTTTTATATAAATTTATATATTTTTATTTATATTCTAAACATTAATATTTATAATTCAATGTTATAAACTACTGTATTAAAATGTTTATTAAAAAAATTAGTAATATAAAATCTTTAAAAGTATTTATATTACTAATTTTTTAATATTTATTAAGGTTAATATCTTTTTAATAATATTAAGAAGATAAATAGTAAAGAAAATTAAAAAAACAATATGTAATAAACATATTGTCAAATTTAGTTGTTGGAGCGGGTAACGAGAATCGAACTCGCATTAGCAGCTTGGAAGGCTGTAGTTCTACCATTGAACTATACCCGCATATGGTGCTCGAGGCCGGACTTGAACCGGCATGAGTGTTACCTCGCAGGATTTTAAGTCCTGTGCGTCTACCTATTCCGCCACTCGAGCATAAATGGTGCCCCACCCGAGACTCGAACTCGGGACCCCTTCATTAAAAGTGAAATGCTCTACCACTGAGCTAGTGGGACAATTGGCTGGGGTGGTTAGATTCGAACTAACGCGTGAAAGAGTCAAAGTCTTTTGCCTTACCGCTTGGCTACACCCCAATAATGGTGGACAGGGACGGATTCGAACCGCCGAAACCAGAAGGTGGCTGATTTACAGTCAGCAGCGTTTGGCCGCTTCGCTACCTGTCCAGAATAAAAATAACAATAAATCAATTATATAATATTTTTTTATTCTTTTAACATTTTCTTAACAATCTTTAATTTTAGTGATTTTTACTTCATATGGATTTTCGATGCCACGAATTTCTATTACTTCTCCTACACCATGTCCAATTAATGCTTTTGCAATTGGTGAATCATTAGAAATAAAGTTATTAAATGGATCTGCTTCTATTGTACCTACTATTTTATAACTTTTTTCTTTATTATTAGCAAGTAATTTAATTGTTACTTCTTTTCCAATACTTACTTTATTAGAATCTTGCACAGCTTTATCGTTATTATCAATAATTTCAGCATGTTCTAAAATATCTTTAATTTGATTAATACGAGATTCAATAATACCTTGTTGCGCTTTAGCTGCATCATAGTCAGCATTTTCACTTAAATCACCCTCAGCTCTTGCTTCAGAAATTTGTCTGATAATTTCAGGTCTTTTAACGTTAATTAAATCATCATATTCTGCTTGTAATTTTTCTTTACCTTCTTTAGTTAGACTATATTTTTTATTTTCTGCCATCATAAACTCCATAAAATTATTGTTTATATAATACAATATTGTTATTATTATTTAATATAAATATTTTATTATTATCTTTAAATTTTTTTATATTTATATGGTAACTTTATTTTGAGGAACACTATGAAAAAGGCAATAAAAGAAAAGTTGATTAATTTAATTGAAATTAATCCTGATGATAGTTGTATTAAAACAAATTTATCACCAAATAAACAATACGATTTATATCATGTTATTGCTGAAGATGATTTTAAATCATTCATTAATGGAGAAATTGATGAAATTTTAATCCATAGTGGAGATAATTTAAATTCAATTGAAAGAGATTTAAAAGCTGCTTCTTCTTTGGAAGAATATTTAAATGTTATTTATGACAATGGAATTGAACTTAGTGAAGCAAAGATTAAAAAATTATCAGAAGATTTTTTACGCTATAGATTAGAATATTTACCAACTATCATTAAATCAAGTCAAAACAAGAAATTGCAATTTATTACTTTAAATAAGTTAGCAAAGCAATATTCAGATGACACAACTGTATGACCATTGTATTTAGCATATGGTTTTTTACAAGGCAAACTAACTAATACTAATGAAATTTTAAGATCTCCAATTTTATTATTTAGTGTAGATATTATTGAAAAAAACAATCAATTGTATATTCATAAATTAGAACACGATCCAATCTGAAATGAAAAACTAGAAGTGGTTGTAAAAAAAGCATACAATCGTTTAAGAGAAAACAAACAAGGTTTAGATTTTGCTAGTGAAGAAGGCACAATTTTTACTTTGGATTCAATTATTGAAGAAATTACAACTACTTTAGGTTATGGTATAGAACATATTGATGGAAAAATTGAAAAATTCACAAAAGAAAATGATGCTACATTGTCAGAAATTTTAGAATTACAATTAAAACCATATGCTGTTCTTGGTATTTTTGAACCATCAGGTGGAGCATTAAAATTAGATTTAGCAAAAATTATTGAAAGTGATAAGGACCCATTCGATGATCAATATACAAGATTATTTAGTTCTGATCAAATTGCAGATAAAGTAATTAAAAATCAAAGTAATGTATATGAAATTAATAGCACATTAAATATTTATCAAAAATATGCAGTGTTAAGTGCATTATCTCAAAATACTTTGATATATGGTCCTCCAGGTACTGGTAAATCAGAAGTTATTGCAAATATTATATTTAATGCATTAATTAATGGTTCTAGTTCATTGTTAGTTTCTGAAAAAAGAGCAGCATTAGATATTTTGACAAATAGAATTGGTGATTTGGCTTTATTTAGTTTAAATTTATATGATTTAAAAAATAAAGATGCTTTCTATCAAAAAATTAGTTCTTTAAATGATGTATTAACTTCAACATGATTCAAAGAAAAAAGAAAAGGAACATTAAAATCTAATGTAGCTATTAGTCCATTAAAAATTAATCCAAATGATTTAGCTTTCTTAAAAAGTTATAATGAATGATATGTTGAATTAATTGAATTGCTAAAAATTCACAAAAAAGTTGAGCAATATAGTGATGCAATTTATGATTTAGATTATTCTGAATTTGAAAAAATTAAAAGAAAATTAGGAAGTGGTTTAGTTAGTGAATGATTAAGTAGAGATGAAAATGGTAAAACTTTACTTGAATATTTTGATGAACAATATTATAAATATAACTTTTTAGTTATCCAAGATATTTTTACTGCTTGAGAATATTATGTTAGTTTCGTTAAAAAAACAAGATTACTAGATACATTACCATCAGATCAATTAACAAATTCCTTAAATGGTTTATTAAAAAAAATCAGAATACATGAAAAAGATGTTTGATATTATTTATTAAATCAAAATAGTATTAAAAAAACAATTATAAATAACGAAGAATTTGAAAGTAAATATAAAGA
>JAHHTJ010000058.1 GCA_020024715.1 Mycoplasmataceae bacterium | reverse complement strand
GATATTGTTAATTTATTAAGTTATTTTTATTAAATATTTTTATTAGATCTAAATAATTTAATATTATTTATTAATGTTCACTTAATTATTAGGAAAGTATGAGAGAGTTATGAAAGATCAAAAAAACTTAGAAAATGCTACTCCAATGACTAAAGCAGAAAAAAAAGCATCTAAGCTTGCAATTAAACAACACAAGAAAGAAGAAAAACAAGCAAAGAAACAAGCAAAAATAGATGCTAAAAAACATAAAATTGTAGTACCAAATAAAAATATTACTCTAAACCCATCAAAAGATAATCAATTACCAAATGATTATTCTAATGTAAATGGAAATTTATATAAAAATGATGATGAATCAGTTTCAAAAAAACCTGAAACACCAATTCAAGAACAACAATTTGAAAATAGTTCTAGAATTAAAGATGGTGTTTTAAATTTAACAACTGATGAATTAGTTGATATTTATCTACATTCTAAAATAGGAACAGATGAAAAAGTTTACATGATGAGTGGTTATATGCATAAATATGGTTTTGATAACCCTAAAGTTCAATATGTAAATATTAATGGAATTAATCGTCCCGTTTCTTATTTTAGAGACATTACTATTAATGATGAAAATGATTTAATAAAAAAAGAAAATGCTTCATTTGTTGATAATGATTTAAAACAAACAAAACAAGCAACAACTAATGATAAACAAGTTATTGATCAAAAAAATGATATTTTATCTGATGATGAACATAAAAAAATAGCAAAGATTGAACCTATTGAACAAATTGATGATTCTAAAATAACTTTAGATAAGAAATTTAATGATCAAAATCAAGAAACAAATAAACAATTAAATGATGATATCTTAGCTAAATATACTCTTAGTGATAATAAAGTTACAGAAATTGCAAAAACTCAACCAGTTCAACAAATTGATGATTCCACAACTACTTTAAACAAAAAATTTGATGAAGAAATTAAGAAACCTTCATCTGTTGTTGAAGATAAATTATCACAACCAACATTAGTTTCTCCATATATTGAACAAGATATTAAACAACCATTAGTTAAAAACCAAGATTCACAAAATATTATGGTTTTTCCAATTTTAACTCCTATTAAACCACAACCTATTGTCAAAAAAGAAACTGAAGTTGCTCCATTGGTTTCTGAAAATATTAAGCAACCAATTGAACAAATAAAAGAACCTGCTATGGTTTCTCCAATATTAACTCCTGTTGAACCACAAATTAATACTAAACAAGAACCTAAAGATCCTATACTTGTTTCTCCATATATTGAACAACCAGTTAAACAATTAGTTACAAATCAACATAAAGAAGAACAAGATATTATGGTTTCTCCAATTTTAACTCCTATTGAACCACAAGTTGATGTTAAAAATGAATCAAAAGTTCCTGTATTAGTTTCTCCATACATTGAACAAGCAACTAAAGAAAAACAAATTGAAGATAACAAACAAGAAAATATTATGACTTCTCCAATTTTAACTCCAAATGTTCCTGAAGAAAATTTTGTTGAATCACCATTAAAACCTAGATATAATGATGAACAAGATTATAAAGAACAACGTATGCAAACCATTAGTAACAATCCAAATTTTGTTAAGGATGTTACACATGATAGTTTAGAAGAACAAAAAACAAAATTTGTTGAAGTAAATACTGCTGCTCAATTACTAGCAGAACATCAAAAGAAACCTGTTGAAATACCAAAATCTAATTATCCAGAATATACTACAAATTTATATGAAGCAATTAAGGAAGAACAAGTTAATACTTCATATAATACTATCAATGCTGAATCTGGAAAGATTATTACAATTACAAAACCAAATGAAATTGAAGCATTTAATAAATATGAAGTTGATCCAAGAAGACATATTTATATAATCGAAGAAGCTGATGCTTTAAAATATTTCGGAATTGCAGATGATACAAAAGTTGATCAAACAGTATTGTTAGGACATGATGTATTAAAAGTTTATAGTGGAGAAGATAATTTATTATTAAGTGCACCTTATGGAACGCTAGAAGATAATTATTTAAATGATAATGTTTTCTTCTTACCAAAAGATTTTATTGTTGCAGTTGATCGAGCAATACCTAAAACTTCTTTGATGGTAGAAAATTTTGAGGTTGAAGTATCTCATGTTGCATTTAGAGCTGCAAAAAATCACCGTATTATTGCTGCTAGAAATGCTAGTTATGATGAATATGTACAAAACGTTGCATCTTATTTGGAAGATAGAGATAATATTACTGATCCAATTAGAAGAGGTAATAAAACATATATTTCATTAGCAACATCTAATGAATTAGGATTAATGCATGATGCAAAAGTAAATAAAGATCTAGCAAACGTTAATATTAATAAGATGCCTGTAAATGAAAAAATTAATATTATAGATATTTTTAATACTTTCTATATTGAATTTTTAAAACCAGATCGAAAAGAAGATAGAAGAATTAAATCGTTATATCGAATGATTCGCCAAATATTAATGGATAGTTGTTATTATGCAGAAAGTCAATTATTGGTATTAAATTATGCTGAAACTTTAGTATTTTTAATCAATTATTTTAATATTGCTTTAGAAAACATTTACGATATTAAAGCTCAAACAAATAACAAATTATTAAATAATACAGCTAAATATGCAGTTGATAATGATGTTAAATACATTAAAGGATCATTTAGAACTCATAATGCATCTTATTTTATTCCAAGTCATTTCCATTATGCATTATATGAAGGTTCAATATTAAGAATTAAGGATGATATTGGTATTAATTCTTATGAAGTTGATCGTGTTTTATTAAACCGTCCTGTATTTAGTGATGATGAATTTAATAATATTGATGTTATTAATTTTGATCGTTTAAAAGCAATTTCTCCTTATATTGATTTTGCTAGATATTATGAAGAAAAAAAATTAGAATTAATGCATAATTCTGCATCTATAAAACCAAATGAAAATATAATTGCAAAAGAAATTGAAAAACAATTGCACGAGAAAGAAGTTTTAGAACAATCAAATTATGTTGATGAAGTTTTAGAAGATGAAATATTAGAACAAGAAGTTGAAGAAGCTATTATTAATGAAGAACCAGAAGTAATTACACAAAAACCATTATTAGTTTCTCCATATATTGCATCAAATGAAAAACCAATAGAATCAATTAAACAAGAACCACAAACAATTGCTATTTCTCCAATTAAAGCTCCAATGCAAGAAGGTAATGTAAAAGTTGAAAAATCACCACTTGATGATAATAAAAAAACAAGCACCAAAATTAAGGATGGTATTGTTTATTTAAACGAAAAAGATTTAATGCATTTGTATAAACATTCTCATGTTACTGAAGGTGGAACAATCTATATTGATAAAAATGAAGCAAATGTATTTGGTTTAAATAATCATGATGTAAAAGCAGTTAGTGTTAATGGACAAATTATTCCTTTAGATA
Organism: Mycoplasmataceae bacterium; assembly: GCA_020024715.1. Lineage (GTDB taxonomy): Bacteria > Bacillota_I > Bacilli_A > Mycoplasmatales > Mycoplasmoidaceae > RGIG1987. The sequence continues at coordinate 768 of JAHHTJ010000058.1, read as the reverse complement.
ATATTTCTAAGAAACAAATGAATAAGGAATTAGCTAATGAAACCAGTTTCATTGATGTTAAATTACCAGATAAGAAAAAAAATAAAAAACAATCAACTTTAAAACACAAAGAAAAAAACAAATTAGAAGTTAACAAAGTAGATGATAAAAAATTAAAAAATGTTCAAGATAATATACTTTATTTAACAGATGATGAATTTAATTCATTAAAAAATAATTCTAATATTAAGAAAAATGGTGATCTTTATTTAAGTAAAGAAAAAGCAAATGAATTCGGTTTAAATGATAGTATTAAAGCAGTTAATGTTAATGGACAAATTATTCCTTTAGATAATATTTCTAAAGAACAAGCTAATAGTGATTTAAACATTTTTGATCATAAACCACTAATTAAAAATAATGTTCTTTTCTTAACTGAGGATGAATTTAATGTTTTAAATCAAAATGCAGATGGTAATAAAAATGGTGATCTTTATTTAAACAAAGAAAAAGCAAAAGAATTTGGTTTAGATAATAAAGATGTTAATGCAATCAATGTTAATGGAAAAGTTATTCCAATAAGTAATGTTTCTGAACAACAAAATACAAGTGATTTAAACATTTATGATCAAGAACCAGTAATTAAAAATAATGTTCTTTTCTTAACAGAAGATCAATTTAATGCTTTAAATGAAAATGCTAATGCTAAAAAAGATGGTGATCTTTATTTAAGTAAAGAAAAAGCAAAAGAATTTGGTTTAGATAATAAAGATGTTAATGCAATCAATG
>JAHHTJ010000057.1 GCA_020024715.1 Mycoplasmataceae bacterium | reverse complement strand
GTTTTACAAACAGCATATCAAAAATTACAAGATTATTTTTTTGTTCAATTTATTACTGATTCTAAAGCAGTAACAATAATTAAAGATGTTGTTTGTAAAATTTTAAATATCAAAGAAATTGATAAAATAGATATTAGTATTGATAATAATGAATATTTTTTAACATTTTATGAACAATATTTATTTGATAAATTTAATCAACAAGATTATTATGAACAATTAAAAGTTACTGGTATTGTTCATGATAATTTTATGCAATATCAAGAATTAAAAGAAATAGAACAAAAAGTTATTAATAAAAATGAATCACAAGAATTTATAGATTTTAATAATTATTTATTAAAACAAAATCAACCTAGTGATAATGTAAAATTTTTTGAATTAGAAAAAGCTGTATTAAAAAATGATTATGATAACAAAAAAGTTTGAATTAAAGGTGAAATATTTAACATTGAAAAAGATTTTTTTGAAAAAACAAAAACTCAAGTTTATAAAATTTATGTAACAGATCATAAGCATTCTTTATGTATAAAAAAACTTATTAATGAAAATACAAAAACTTATAATAAAAATTTAACTAATGATTATTTAGATAAATTTAAAACAGGAATGTTAATAAAAGCTGAAGTATTATTAAAAATTGATAATTTTGAATATGGTGATTTAGTTGGTGATATAAAAAAAATTACTCCTTACAATGAAGATAACAAAAATATTAATTTAGTAGATAGAATAGAACTAAATTTTCATACAAATATGACAGCATTTGATGGTTTGCAAGGTCCTGAAGAAATTATTAATTTTGTAAAAGAAAATAAAATTAAAGCATTAAGTATAAATGATTTTAATAGTGTTCAAGCATTTCCTAACTTATATCGATTAGCTAAAAAAAATAATATTGATTTAATTTATGGTGCTGAATTTACTTTAGCTACGAATAAAAAACTTGCAGTTTATAATGCTAAACATATTAAATTAAATAATGAAAATCAAAGATTTGTTTTCTTTGATTTAGAAACAACAGGATTAAAACCAAATTTTGATGCAATTATTGAATTTGGTGCTTACATTACTGATTTTAATCAGAAACATTTGCAAACGATTCAACAATTTATTGATACTGATGTAGAAATTAATGAATATATTACGAAATTAACAAGAATTTCAAAACAGGATTTAATCGGAGCTCCAAGTATTAAGGATTTTTTAAATAAATTACATACAATAATTAAACCAGATGATATCTTGATTGCTCATAATGGAATTGATTTTGATATTAAATTTATTAATGCTTGATGTAGAAAACTAAATATTAAAGAATTTAAAAATCCTTTAATTGATACATTAACAATTGCTAGAGCATTTTTAACTGATATTAATAGTCATACTCTTGGTAAAATCTCTCGTTTTTTTAATTTTGAATATAACGAATCACAAGCTCATAGAGCAGATGCAGATGCTGTTTATTTAAACAACATTTTTTGAGCATTATTAGATTATATTCCTGAGCTAAAAGATAAATATTTAGATGAATGAAATGAAATTTGTCAAACAAATAATTTGTTAAAAAAAAGTTTTTTTGATCGAGTAATTTTACAAGCTAAACATAAAGAATATAAAAATTATTCTTCAATAGAAAAATTATATGAAATTTTATCTCATGTATTAACAGATGAATTTAATGGAAGACCATTATTAAAACAACAAGTATTAGACGAAAATAAGGAATGATTTGTTGTTTCTAATTCTTGTTTAGATGGTGGTTTGTATGAAATGGTTTTAAGAGAAGATGATGAAACTATTGTAAATTTCATGAAACAATTTGATTATGTACAAATATCTAATTTATCAACATACACACATCTTGAAAAAAAATATGATATATCTAGTAAAATAGTACTTAAAAAAATTATTGATTTAGCTATTAAAAATAATATTAATCTTGTTGCAGTATCTAATGCATATTATTTACAAGATTGAATGCAAGAAATTCATAAAATTTATATTATGACAAAATCTATTGGAAATAAATATCACCGTTTTTATGATAATAAGAATGATCCATTTGTTAATTTTGCTCCAACATTAAATTTAAAAAGTGCGTCAACATTTTATAGTGATTTTGTAGCAATATGTGCAGATGAAGACTGATTAAAAAAGTATGAAGATTTTATTTATAATAATCCGTTAAAAATTTATCAAATGATTGATAAAAATCAAATTCCCATTCAAATTGATTTATTTCCACCGCATATTGATGGTGTAGATAAAATGTTAAAAGATTATGTATATGATAATGCAAAAAAACAATATGGTGAAGATTTACCAAACATTATTAAAGAACGTTTAGAATTTGAATTAAACATTATTATTTCTAATGGTTATAGCGTTGTTTATTGAATTTCACATTTATTAGTTAAACAATCATTAGATGATGGATTTTTGGTAGGTTCAAGAGGTTCTGTAGGTTCTAGTTTAGTAGCTACATTTTTAAATATAACTGAAATTAATCCTTTACATGCTCATTATTATTGTAAAAAATGTCATTATTTCTTAGAGGTTAAAGATTATTTAGGTTCAGGATATGATTTAGAAGAAAAAGAATGTCCTAATTGTCATATTTTATTAACCGGTGAAGGACAAAATATTCCGTTTGCAACTTTTTTAGGCTTTCAAGGTGATAAAATCCCAGATATCGACTTAAATTTTTCTGGTTTATATCAAGCAAAAGCACATATGTTTATTCGTAACATGTTTGGTAAACAAAATGCTTTTAGAGCTGGAACAATTGCTACAGTTGCAGAAAAAACTGCATATGGATATGTAGATGATTATTTTAAAAACTGTCATATTAATGCTACTAGAGCAGATTATAAATATTTTGCAAATAAATGTATGAATGTAAAAAGAACAACCGGACAACATCCAGGTGGTATTGTTATTGTGCCAAAAGATAAAAATGTTTTTAATTTCTCTCCATATAATTATCCAGCAGATGATACTTCTAGTGACTGATATACCACTCATTTTGATTTTGAAAATATTCATGATAATTTATTAAAATTTGATATTTTAGGTCATGATGATCCAACTATTTTAAAATACTTAAAAGATATTACTAATATTGATCCTAGAACTATACCTACTCATGATGAAAAAGTTATAAGTTTATTTACAAATACTAGTGCATTAAATATTAAAGATAAGGAATACAAAGAAAGAAATGCAGCACTTGGTTTACCAGAATTTGGTACGAGATTTGTACGTGATATGTTAAATGAAGCAAGACCTAAAAGTTTTAGTGATTTAATTAGAATTTCTGGTTTATCTCATGGAACGGATGTATGAGCTAATAATCAACAATTATTAGTTACTAAGGAAAATAAACAATTAACTGATTTAGTTACTTGTCGTGATGACATTATGACTTTTTTGTCAGCTTTAGGTATTGAACCAATTATTGCTTTCAAAATTATGGAAGATATAAGAAAAGGAAAAGGATTAAAAAAAGAATACGAAGAATTATTAGTAAAACATAATGTACCAGAATGATATTTAAATGCATGTAAAAAAATTGTTTATTTATTTCCAAAAGCACATGCAGCTGCTTATGTATTAAATGCATGAAGAATTGCTTGATATAAAGTTTATTATCCATTGGCATATTATGCAACTTATTTTAGTGTTCGTTGTGAAGTTTTTGATATTAAAAATATGTGCGCTGGTAAAGAAGCAATTAAGAATAAGATTTTAGATATTAAACAAAGATTAAATAATAAACAAACTGCAAGTGAAGTTACAAAAAAAGAAAAAGATTTAATTGATGTTTTAGAAGTAGCATATGAAATGGTACTTCGTGGATTTCATTTTGCAAATATTAATATTGAAAAATCAGGGCCCAAAAATTTTATTTGTGATTTTGAAAATAATTCTTTAATTCCACCATTTGTAGTATTAGATGGGTTAGGTGAATCAGTTGCTAATTCAATTATAGAAGCTAGAAATAATCATCAATTTATGTCTTTGCAAGATTTTAAAGATCGTACAAAAACAAATAAGACAAATATTGATAAACTAAAAGAACTTGGAGTATTTGATGATCTAAATGAAGATAATCAATTATTCTTTAAATTTTAGTAATAAAAATTTATATTTATACTATGAAATAGGAACACAAATATGATTGATATATTATGGGGTTTTCAAATAAAAAGAGGATAAAATTCGTGTAGCAGTTTGTGTTACAGGAGCAACTGTAGCTTCAATAGTTACTCCAAATGTTGTGGTTAAAAAAAATACGGTGGTACATACT
>JAHHTJ010000056.1 GCA_020024715.1 Mycoplasmataceae bacterium | reverse complement strand
TATTTACACCTAGTACTTATAATTTTTAATTCTTGATCTGAAACATAATTATTATTGATTGTTAAATTTCTAATATTCAATAAGATTTTATAAATATCATTAGCGCAATAATTTTCTATTTTATATACTAATTGAAACCGATCTAATAATGGTTTAGGTATCTTACCAATAGATGTTGTAGCAGAAATCAAACTAAAATCTGGTAATTTTATTCTTGTTGATTTTTTATTAAATTCTTTTCCTAATGGAACATCAATAAACTTATCTTCCATCATTGGATATAAAAATTCAATAATTTTCAAATCTAAACTATGTAATTCATCTATAAAAACAATATCATTATTTTCTACTAAACTAAATAAAGAAAGTAAATCAGCTTGTGAATGAATATTATTCGCGTTAATAAAATGAACTTTTACATTTAATTTATTGCTTATTACATATGCTAATGATGTTTTTCCAGTTCCTGGTAAGCCATAAAATAAACAATGTTTAAAAGTAGAATTTTCTTTTAAACATACTTCACAAAATACTTTTAAAATTTCAATTAAATTATCTTGTCCAATGAATTCATTAAAATTTTTTGGTCTTAATGACTGCATTAATTTACCTTACGAGTAGCAATATTTTTTATAATATCTGCTAAGATATCTTCAATTACAAAATCTTTATATTTACTTTCATCTAATTTGCTAATACCATATTCTATTTCATTTTTTGTATAACCTAAAGCTTTTAATGATTCAATTATTTCTATGTATTTTTCTTCATCGCTTTGTACATCTTGTTTTTGATTATTTATATTTTGTTTTTCGATTGAATTTTTATCTTCATAAACATCACCTAAATTATTAATAATTACTTTTGCAATTTTTTCTGAAATTCCTTTCATATTAATTAATGCTTCATAATTTCGATTAATAATATATTTAAGTAATAAATCAGAATCATTACTTAATACATTTAATGCAGTTTTAGGTCCAATTGAAGGTAAAGTAATTAAACGATTAAACAATGCAAATTCATTAAATGATAAAAATCCATAAATTTGACTGAATGATTGCCCTTTGCTTGTTTCAACAACAATTTCTGTTGTAAAAAATTTCATAGTTTTACCAAAAATAATTTTTTCATTTTCTTTAATAAATATTTTTCTACCAATAAAATTACTTTCTAAATAAATATAATTTTGACCAATATAAGTCACTTTACCAATTATGTATATCATATTTTTTCACCTCATTATTTATAACGATAAGAAATTAATTATTCTTATTTTTTATTTAGCAATTAAATGTATCAAGTGCTAAAATATGATAAAATATAAACACGTTAATGGAGAATATATGGCAGAAAAACGCGATTATTATGAAGTTCTTGGTTTATCCAAAAATGCTAGTGCAAGTGATATTAAAAAAGCATTTAGAAAACTTGCTATGCAATATCACCCAGATGTAAATAAAGAGCAAGGTGCTGAAGAAAAATTTAAAGAAATTAATGAAGCTTATAGTGTTTTAAGTGATCCACAAAAAAAGCAATTATATGACCAATATGGTCATGCTGGTGTTGATGCAAATCAAGGACCACAAATGCAAGGTTTTGATTTTTCTGATATTTTTTCATCATTTTTTGGTGGAGGGTCTGAAGATTTTGAAACTAATCAATTTGGTGGATTTGGAAGCTTTTTTAATCGAAGAAACACACATAGAGCTCAAAGACCAAACATTGATTTGAACTTACATACCACTGTAACTATTAACATTATGGATATTTATAAAGAAGCTAGCAAAACTATTACTATTCCTTGTGTAAAAACTTGTGATGAATGTAATGGTACTGGTGCTTCAAATAAACCTGACTCAATAAAAACTTGTGCTAGATGTCATGGACAAGGAGTTGTAGTAAAAACAACAAATACTGCTTTTGGTCAAATGCAAACTCAAGCAGTTTGTCCAGATTGTAAAGGTACAGGAAAAATCATTGTTCATAAGTGTGAAAAATGTAAAGGTAGATTGGTTATTGATGATTTAAGAAGTGTTACTTTTAATGTTCCAAATGATATTGAAAATAATCAAACATTAGTAATGCGTGGAGAAGGAAGTAGTTTTCAAAATACTAAAGGTGATTTAGCAATTACATTTAGAATTATTCCAAGTAAAGTATTTTATCGTGAACAAGGAATGCTTCATGAAATTTTATTAATCGATCCTTTATTAGCTATTGTTGGTGGGACAGTTGATTTAATTACTCCATTAGGTGCTAAAACAATTGTAATTAGTCCTAAAACAAAAGACGGAGAAAAAATTTATTTACAAAATTATGGTTTATATAAAAATCGTAAAAAAGATGTTCGTAATGATTTAATTATTGATATTGTTTATGCAAAACCATCAAACTATTCAAAAGAAGATGAACAAGAACTTAAAAAAATTTATGCAAGAAATACACAAAATGATGCAGTAAGTAAACATAATTATGAAATCAATAAGGAGGTAAATCAATAATGAATAAAGAAGAAAAAAATAAAAAAATTGAAGAAGAATTAAAAGAAGAAATAATTGAAGAAACTATTACTACAAAACAAAAAGAAAATACTGAATTAAATTTAGAAGAACTTAATAAACAACAAGAAGCAAAAATAAAAGAATTATTTGATGAAATAACTAAATTAAGAAGTGAAAATAATTTACTGAAACTTCAAATTAATGAATTAAATGAAAATTATAAACGTCAAGTAGTTGAAAAAGCACAACAAGCAGAAAAAATTCTTGATTCTAAAATTGCAGAATTAAAAAGTCATTACAAAGAAGAATTTAATGATAAACAAAAATATGCGATCGAAAAAGATGCAGCTAAATTAATTGAAGTAATAAATAATTTTGATTTAGCATTAAAACATTCGCCAGAAGATCCAGTCGTTAAAAACTATGTTGTTGGTTTTAAAATGATTCTTGGTATGTTTCATAATTTATTAGCTGATTTAAATATTGTAGAAATAACAATTAAGCCTGGAGATGAATTTGACCATAATTTTATGGAGGTTTTAGAACAAGTATCTAATAATGCTTATAAAACAAATCAAGTTATTGAAGTATTAAGACCAGCATATAAATTACATGATCATGTTGTTTGCTTTGCAAAAGTAAAAGTAGCAAAATAAAATATAATAAACATCTATTGACTAGATGTTTTTATTTTTATAAATTCAATATCAAAAATTTCTTTAATATTTAATATCCCTGGTAAAATTACATTTAACTCAAAACCAATTTTTCTTATTTCATCGTATTTAATACTTTTTTTATTATTATTTATTCGATTTTTTATTTCATTATATTTTACTAAAAAGAATTGATCTGATGAAACAAAATATATTAATACGTAAGCAATTAAGTTCATTTTAATAAGCTTAGATAATACTTTATGTTGTTTATCATTAATTCTTTTAAAGTTAAAAATATTGCTTTGACATTGCTTAGCTTCAATAACAAAAAATTTATTTTTATATATACCAAAATAATCAACAAAATTATTGGCAATATATAAAAATTTATTTCTTTTTGTGATGGCATTTTTAGTATGATATTTAATCATAAAAAATGAATCATTTTCTAAATAAAATACAATTGTGTTATCTAGTAATTTTTCTAGATACATTCCTTTATTTATGTACATTTTTTTATATTTCTTATTTTTTATTTAATTTTATGCTTTATATACTCTAATATATATACGTAGAGAAAAAAGGAATTCCAAATGGCAAAAGAAAAATTAACTAAAAGTGAAATCGCTGAAGCTTTAGAGAATGAAGGAAAGAATTTAGAATATTACGTTGTTTTAAAAAAAGAATATGCCACTGCTGGTGGTTATATGAGATTAGCTCCTGAAGTTTTAATTAAATTAACAATTAAAGGATATGTTCGTTACATTAATCCAGATACAGGATTTGAAAATTCAATAGAAAATAAAATCGAAAGTTTTAAAAGTAGAGATGCAGCAGAAAATTTCATCAAAAAGAATCAACAAATTTTTGATTTCATTCTAAACGATAACTCGAAAGTAAGATTAGAAACTTTAAGAAAAATTGTTAACATTAAATATAGAATGTTAGAAGCTAAAGAAAAAACTTCTGATAAGTAATTAATATTATTTTTATTGTAAATATAATGTAGCTAGAAAGCTACATTTTTTGTTAATATTTTTATCGTTATAAGCAAAGTACATAGTCAGAATAAATATTAACGATTATTTTGTTATTTCAAAATAAAAAGATATTTTAGAAGCGATATTATTATATAACATATAAGTTAGTAAACAAGAAAACTAGAAAGCAAACTTCCATACAATCGTTTTAAACATAGAGCTTAAAAACTCTATGTTTTTTTATAAAGAAAAAGATGGTTTTTACTTGCCAAGGGCGCTCTTTACTG
>JAHHTJ010000055.1 GCA_020024715.1 Mycoplasmataceae bacterium | reverse complement strand
AAATCAATTTTATGTTTTAATAAATTATGAGTCCAACATCTGTGGAATCTCTACACTTCTAATGTAGAACAAATTAATAGTTTAACTAATCAAAATATTGCTAATGAAAATGATTTAAAAAAATTAGAAATTGCTAAAAACAACACATATTTGCAAATCTTACAAACCGAAAAAGAAATTGATAAATTAAAAAATGAATTAGTTATAAATAATCAAGTAATTGTTAAAAATTTTAAGCAATGAGAAATTTTGAATAAAAAACTTCAAGAATTAATTAGTCAAATTCAAAAACAAGCATAATTTAATATTTGATATTACTTCTATTCTTAAAATAATAGTTTAAGAATAAAGTATTTTTTAATGTATTATAAGAATCAATTTATTTTAATTGTTAATAAAATTTTTACAATAGCAAAAACTATAAGTTACTTTACTATAAACAATAATAGCTTTAACAGAATTTTAAATATCATCTTAATCTACTTTTTACATAAATACTTTTTTATTAAAGTTGCATAATAACTTATCAATTATATGTATTAACTAAATAAATTTTTATATTAATCTAAACCAACTTAAAATATATGATTTTTATTAATAAGAAAGCACTTAATTAAAAATAAGAATAAAATAATCATTGAAATGATTTAAATATAAAAAAGGAGATTACAGATGTATTATGCAAACGGAAATTATGAAGCTTTTGCTCGTCCTAAAAAACCAAAAGATGTAGAAAATAAAACCGCATATTTAATTGGAGCTGGTTTAGCTTCATTAAGTGCTGCTGCATTTTTAATAAGAGATGGACAAATGCCTGGTAATAAAATTCATATTTTTGAAGAATTAAAACTTTATGGTGGAAGTTTAGATGGAATATACGACCCGCATCATGGTTTTAGAATGCGTGGTGGAAGAGAAATGGAAAATCATTTTGAATGTCTTTGAGATTTATTTAGATCAATTCCATCGTTAGAAATTCCTAATGCTTCTGTATTAGATGAATTTTATTGATTAAATAAAGAAGATCCTAACTATTCATTATGTAGAGTGATACAAAACAAAGGAGAACGTATACCTACTGATGGAAAGTTTACATTAACTCAAAAAGATAATGAAGAATTAATTAAATTATTCTTCACAACAGAAAAAGAATTAGAAAATAAAAAAATAACTGATGTATTTAGCACATCATTTTTTGAATCTAATTTTTGAATTTATTGATCAACAATGTTTGCTTTTGAAAAATGACATTCTGCTATCGAAATGAAAAGATATGTTGCAAGATTTATTCATCATGTTGGTGGATTACCAGATTTTTCTGCCTTAAAATTTACGAAATATAATCAATATGAATCTTTAGTTTTACCATTAGTAAAATATTTAAAAGATAATGGTGTAATATTTCATGATGAAACAAAGATTACAAACGTTATTGTTCAAAAAGAAAATAACGAATTACATGCAACTAAAATTGAATTAATACAAGATAATACTAAAAAAGAAATAAATTTAACTGATGATGATTTAGTTTTTGTTACAAATGGAAGTATCACTGAATCAACAACTTATGGAGATAATCTAACACCTGTTTTAAAACAACATGAACTAGGTGGTAGTTGAAACTTATGAAAAAATCTAGCAAAACAAGATGAAGCATTTGGTCATCCAAAAGTATTTTGCGATAATATACCACCAAATAGTTGATTTGTTTCAGCAACTATAACCATTAATAATAAAGAAATTATTAAGTATATTGAAAAGATTTCAAAAAGAGATCCTTATTCAGGACATGTAGTAACTGGCGGAATTGTTACAGTTAAAGACTCCAATTGAATGCAAAGTTATACATTTAATAGACAACCTCAATTTAAAGAACAACCTAAATCAGATGTAATTGCTTGATTTTATGCATTATATTCAGGAATAGAAGGAAACTATATTAAAAAGAAAGTTGAAGATTGTAACGGAATTGAAATTGCTAGTGAATGATTATATCATTTAGGAGTTCCAACTAATAGAATTGAAGAATTAGCTAAATCATGTAACACTGTTATTTCTTATATGCCTTTTATAACATCTTATTTTATGCCAAGAAAAAAAGGAGATCGTCCTTTAGTTGTTCCGAAAGGTTCAAAGAACTTATCTTTTATTGGTAATTTTGCAGAAACAATTCGTGATACTGTGTTTACTACAGAATATTCAGTAAGAACTAGTATGGAAGCTGTTTATTCATTATTAAACATTGATCGAGCAGTACCTGAAGTATTTGCTTCTGCTTATGATATAAGATGCTTATTGCATGCTACTTCATGTTTATTAGATGGTAAAAAAATAACTGATGTGAAAGTACCATTATTAACAAAATTATTTGAAAAAATAATATTAGGAAAAGTCAATAATACAGTTGTTGAAGAATTATTAAAAGAATATAAATTAATATAAATTTCTTTATATTTAAATTAATAATTATTAACTATACAAATTTTATTTGCTAACCGAATTCATATTTATATGTATAAAATACCCCCATTAGTTTTATTTACTAATAGGGTTTTTTATAATTTTATATTTAAAAGATGAAAGATTACTAGATTTTATTTATTCTAAAAATAAGAAAAAAATCCTTTTTTGAATAAGTAAATACACTATCAATAAACAATATTATTTTGGTTTTTTAGTAAATTAGTATTAATAAAAGATAATCAAATAATGAATAGTTTAGTTTCTAATTGTATAATAATATTGCTTATTTAGTTTATATTTATTTTTAAAAATAAAATCTTGCTTGTATAAGATATATTTGCATGTAAGTAGAAGTTTTTTTGTTCTTATTGGTAGGTTTTATTTAAAAGTCAATAAGGAAAGAAAAATGGAAAAATTTAATAAAAAAATTTTAAATGAATGAATTAAAGATGCAGATGCTCATTTATCTACAATGGATATGCAAGATTTAGGTAATAACAAATGTGTTATTACTTTAAATATTGTTAAAACTAATGCGATTAATATTAAGGATGATAATAAAATGACTAAAAAAGATTTTGAAGCAATTTTTAGCAATTTTAAAGCTGAAATGTTATCTATTTCAACTCAATCATTGAATACAATAAATAGTCGTTTTGATCGAATTGAAGCTGATATAATTGAATTAAAATCAGACGTTAAACAATTAAAGTATGATGTTAAAGAATTACAATCAGATGTAAAAACTATTAAATCTTGTCCAACTATTAAAAAAGAATTAGCTGATATGAATAAATAATTATTTTATTAATATAATGAATAATTAAGATTAAGAAAAAAGTTTAAATATATAACAAAGATATAGATTATCTATATCTTTTTTTATAACAATTATATTTATTGATTATTTTTATCATCATCATTATTTGTTTCTTCATGATTTATTTTATTTTTGATAGAATCATTTGTTTGTTCTGGATAAATAGGAAGTGTATTGTTATTAATATCATTATTTTGAATTGAATTATTACTTATATTATTTAAATCTTTATTTTGCATAAACTTATTAAAGTTATCTTGATTATATGAATTAATAGCTTGTACAATTCTTGGATCTGTTAAGTTATTATTAACAAATTTTTTAATTCATTCTTGTTCTTTGATATTTTCTTCTTCAGGTGTAAGTTTTGGATAATTTAAGACTTTCTTTGAAAATTTAATTAGTCATAAATCAATCATTGTACCAGTTGTTAATCTTGCTAATAATAAAAATAATAAATATTTACTTGTTCTTGCTAAATACATATATCTTTTGATAATATTATTGTTTAATTCATCATCATATTTTGTTAGTAATTCGTTATATTTTACAATCTTAAATTCAAGAATATAGCGAATAATTCTAATGATAATTGTAAGAAAGATTAACACAACACCTATAATCATAGCAATAAATCATCCGTTTGAGAATGCACCTTGATTCATTGTTATATTATTTCCAGTTGTATTTCAAATATTTCCAAATGATAATCAAAATGGTAAACCAAAACTAAACAATATCAATCCAACAAAATATGTTATTCATGAAATAATAACTATTGCAACACATCAAATAGATGCATGATGAATAAGCTTCATTCCTTTTTTATCGCTATCATCTAACGAAAATTTAGGTACTTTTTTTCCAACAATACCATTATCATTTTGATTTCCTGTAATAAAATTTGGACCAGATAATGGATCAAAGAAATTGTTATTTCTAAATCTATAAGAATTATTCATATTTTTCCTCCTATTTACTTTTATTATATTTAAATTATTAGTTTATTAGTATTAATTTTTTAAATAATAACTTTAAACCAAACATATTAAATATATAAAAATAAAACATCGTGAGTTTGATAATATAAAAAGATTAATAAAAGACTATAAAAATTGATGGATTAGAAATTAAATTAAATAAATTCAATAAATATTTATTCATATAAGTTATTAAGATAACTATT
>JAHHTJ010000054.1 GCA_020024715.1 Mycoplasmataceae bacterium | reverse complement strand
GTAGTTTACAATTATATCTAGGTTATGAATATAATAATCATTTACAAATTAGTAAAAATCCAATAGCAATTTCTGGATTCGTGCCAGCTAATATTAATACAATTAAACCAAGTAAACATGATCACAATAATAGTTGATTTCTAAATCATTTAGCAAGAAATGTTAATCATTTTAATATTAATGGTTTAAATATTAAAAACACCACATTAAAAAGATATACAACTATATCTATCCAATCACCTAATGCTACATTGCAATTAGATAAATTTATTAGAAATTATATTTTAAAAAACAAAAATAAATTTTATTTACCTAGATGATTTAACTTAAATAAATTACTAATTTATGCATCTCATACATCTAGTAACAAACCAAATATTTTATTTGTTTATTTAGGATATCTAACAAAAAAAGATATGAAAACTAGTTTTATATCCTTAAAAATAACTGGGTTTAATAAAATTAATAAAAAATCATTTAATAGTAATAAAAATGAAAAAAATTTATCATTAATAATTTCTAATAAATTAGCAAAATTATTAAATAAACAACATTTAAATGTTAGTCATGATCATGAATTAAGTCGATTATCCCAAAAAGAAGTTGCAACAACTAATCATGGACGTAAATTATTACTAATTTATTTAAAGAGATTTATCTTAAAACATTTTCATGAATTTAGATATATTCATGTTAATAACAAAATAATTAGAATAAATATTAATAATTTATACATTAGTGCATATCTATTAAGTAATGGTAATAGTTATATGCCAACAGTAAACTTTAAAAATAATGAATTAACAGATATAAATGTAGGTTCTAATTTATTAAATCAAGCTAAACCAGATAAATTAGCTATTTCAATTAGTTATGAATATAATCAAACATTAATAAATGCAAATTTTTGAGTTTATATTTCTGGATTTGTGCAATAATAAAATATGCTTAAATAAAACAAGAGATACAGGAATATATCTTCTGTATCTTTTTAATTTGATTAAAAATAATTTTTTAAAGATAAAATAAATATTTTTTAATAATTATTTAACTTAGTACATTAAGTAATAATTATTATTTTTTTTATTTTTTGATAACAATTATAATTATTTTTAAATATTTTTTTTCTTAGTAATTTATGAATAAGTATATTTAAAAATATTATTATCAAAATCATAGTAGCACTACTTAAAAACAAGAAAATTGGTGCATATGGATATGGTATGTGAAAAAAATGTCCAAGATTATAATATTCACCATAATGTTTATAAATTATAATTTCTAATCCATTATTAATAACTTTTGTATGATAAGTTATAATTCAATCATTTTTGGTTAATCCAGTTAAATTTCAATTTACTCCTGTTATATTTTTGATTAAAAAAATATAAGCAATATATAAAAATATAACTAAAAAAGCTATAATAATTCATCATCATTTATAGTTTTTAGTATCCATCATTAAAATTAATGCAAGCATCATCATTAAATAATGCATCATAAAAAATAATAAATTAGGATAAATGCCTAAAAAAACATATTGGATTGTTAATGGTTCATTATTGATACTAATTGCTAAAAATAAGGTTGAGCTACTAGTTCACAACGCAATTGGTGCAATTATTTTTGCAAAATTGATTGTTCATTTGTTAGTGGCAAATAAACTTAATGTTAAAACTAAAAATGGACACATATCTAATAAAAAAGCTTTGGAAATTAAAATTGAAGCAGAAGAGTTATTATAAGTGTTGTTTTTATTTATAAATTGATAAGAAATGCAATCATGAAGTTCGAATCCTCATCTTCCACTAATAAAATAAATTAATACAAAAAAAGCAAAAATTGAAGTATATCATCATTTTCATTTTCATTTTTTAAAATAAAATAACAACCCCATCATACAAAATAACAAGATTGTTATTAATGTTACACAAACTAATATAATTCCACTAAATGTCATTTGTTATTATACTAATCTTATTTTAATCAATAAATTATTGTTTTTATTGATTTTTATTTTTTGTTGAATTTTTATGTTGTTTTTTTCTTGTATCAATAATTTTTAATCTATGATTAGTTTCTTTATCTTTTAGAATTTGATTTTCAATATCATTAGTAATATATTTATCAATTAAAACTGGTGTTATATTAAAAATATTTATAAACATTTTATGTTGATTTATAGTTAATCTAGCAGAAGTTAAATACCAATGGATTGGAAATAATATAACTAATGAAATAAGAAGTACGCCAATACATATATAGCAAATAATGTTAAAATTTTCAGGTAAAAAGTCTCCTTGTTTGTTTGAGACAATAGGTCCACCAATCGCTGTTCCAACCATTCCACCAAGACCAATCATAAAACCAATAATTCCTGATTCAAAATCTACAGATTCACTTTTATCATGATATTTAGCTAACGCTAATCCTACTGCATAAATGTTTGGAAGAATCATATAAGCAATAATCGGCAAAGTAATAGTAAAAATAAAGATTGCAATCCCTACTTTAAATACACAAGATATTATTAATAAGATAATATTTATAATTAAAGCAATGATTAAGATGTAAATTCATGGATATGTTTTACCGTTTGCAAAAATTCCACCACATTGATTACCAACCATACTAGCAATCCCATATACTGCTAGTAATAATGCTAATAGTTGTGGTGTTTTTTCAATTATTCCATAACCATCAGTAGCTATTCAAAGTTTTTGCAATAATGGATAAATAATAAAAATGGTAATAAAAATGAAAAAGGTAAATAACATTTCTAGAACAAAAGGTCAAAAAATCAATGTTCCTAATTCTTTTTTTAAATTTCTATCACCAGCCAAATGCATATCTTTTGGAATACTTATAATAATTAAAAATAATGCAATAATCGATATAATAGCAGTAATTACAAAACTTCATCTTCAATTTTGTTTTAATAGTGGCAAGGTATATAAAGAACTTGGATCTGAAACACTTCAACCTTGTTGACTTCAAAAAGTAAAAGCAGGAACTAAGGTAAATGTAGAAGCAAATAAAGCTGAATAACAAATTGCAATTGTTACTCCTCTTTTTGCTGGAGGAACCATCGCTGCTGCCATTAAAGTAGCTATAGCAATTATAGTTCCATGGGCTAAACCAGAGAAGAATCGTAATGCTAATAACTCAGAGAAGTTAAAACTAAAACCAATGATCAAATTTGTAATAATATAAATAATTACAGCTGATAGAACAATGTATTTTCTTTTAATTTTATAAAACAAGATGGATACGGATGGTGCACCCACCATTAAACCAACTAAATAAATAGTTAATGATAAATTTACATTACTTTGAGTAACACTTCCAGGAGTAAATGTTGCTTCTAAAGCGCCTGCTATTCCACCAGGAATATATCAACCAATTCCAATCGCAAACATTAAAACAACAATTGAAGCAACTCCTAAATAATTAGTTGTTTTAGCATCTTTTGGTTCTACTAATGGAGAAAATGTTTCTTTCTTTTTATTTAATAAATTTCTCACTTATATCTCCAATCACTAATTTTTATATTAAACTTTCTTAATAATACTCTAATTAAATTAATAATTGTCAAAAAATAAATGATTTCTAATTTCTAATTTCTACTTTTTTTAATTGATTATTATATTTATGTGTAAGTCTTTTCTTATAAATTAATAAAAGTAAGATTAGCGAGTATGGAGTAACACAAATAAAAAATACACAACTAATTCAAAGTCAAGAAATTCAAATTAAGAAATTTATTCATTGATGAAGTAAAACTTTTGACAAAGCAGCTGGTAAAACAATACCAAGAGCTATCAATGGTAATAAATAAATAATTGTTCAATATCTAAAATAGTTATTAAAGTAATCTTTTCATAAACTATTTGCAGTTTGTTTAAAAACATTAATAATTGTTTTTAAAACAAAATATCAATTAATTAACAATATATATAATGTTCAATGTTTTAGTTTCTTAGTAATATAATTAAAAGTTTCTGTTCCTAACAACACATCATGGAATGTTAGTTTTATGTTTTTATATTTATTACTTTCGTTTTTTATTTCAATTTTTTTCACTTTATTTAATTTTATTTTCTACAAATTTTTTTATTTGTTCATCTAGAACAATAATTTCATCTTTTGTTAATGACATCATAGGATTAATAATGTAATTTAAAGTAATTGTTTTAATATTATTGTTAATAAAAATATCTTTTATGGATAATGAATCAAACTCTTTAATAATTTGTTTTAATTCATAATTTAATTCATTTATTAAAATACTATATTCATCATCAATTTTGACATTAACATTAAAATCTCTTGAAATACTTGGTATTTTGCTAACAATATGATATTTATTTTCTATTTGTTCTTTTCTTATTTGCATAATGGTATTTAAATTTAATTCTAAATAATATGAGTAATGATTTTTTTCAATAAAATCATTTTCAAATTTACTATTTAAAATTCCTAAATAACCAATATTTATGTTATT
>JAHHTJ010000053.1 GCA_020024715.1 Mycoplasmataceae bacterium | reverse complement strand
TAGTTAAAGATATTTCTGTAAGCTTTACAACTAATGATATTAAGGAAAAAATCTTTGCAGAATTTAAATGTAATTTTGTTAAATTTATTAAAGAAAATAAATTAGTAACAGAATTTAAAACTTGTATTTTATATATTTCTAATCTTGCTTTGATAATTGTTACAAATAATTTTTATAAAGTGATATATTGAAAACACTTAAAAAAATACAAGATTACTCCTAACGATTTATTTTTTGAGTTTGAATATTTTAACTTATCAATTCAACTTACTAATTTAGTTTCAGATACAGTTTTATTTGAGCGTTTAATTGATGAAGGTTACTTATGGAAGCAAAACTAGAAGAAAAATTAAAAAATATTCCAAAACAACCAGGTGTATATTTATGAAAAAATAAATATAACGAAGTTATATATGTTGGTAAAGCAATAAATTTATTTAATCGAACACATCAATATTTTAATATTACACAACATTCAAGAAAAATAAGGTTGGTTCAAGAAATTTTTGACTTAGATTACATTATCACAAATAATGATAATGAAGCTTTTATTTTAGAAAATAATCTTATTAAGAAATATCAACCTAAATATAATGTGCTATTAAAAGATGGTGGTAATTATCCATATATATTATTAACTAATGAAAAAGATCCTAGATTAATATATACAAGAATAATTAAAAAAAATGCAGGTAAATACTATGGGCCAATCTCAACAGGAATTAAAAATAAACATAATATTTATAATTTAGCACAAGAAATATTTCCTTTAAGAAAATGTAACAATTTACCAAAAGAAAAATGTTTATATTATGATTTAAAACAATGTGTTGGTCCATGCATTAACAAAATTAGTGTTGAAACATATAAAAAAATAAAAAATAATATTGATAATTTTTTTTACGGACAATATCAAAATATTATTGATGATTTAAGAAAACAAGAAATCAAATTAGCAGAAAATTTAAATTTTGAACAAGCACAAGAAAAAAAGGAATTAATTGAATCAATACTTAATTTAAACGTAAATCAAACAGTACAACTAAATCAAAATGAGTCAGTTGATATAGTTGCATTTAAAGTAATTGAGAATAAAATTGGTATTGTAGTTTTTGGTTATGTTCAAGGTAAATTATTAACTAAATTTGATAGTGTAGAAGATATTTTTGATGATAATGATTCAGATGTTGTTTCAAGTTACTTATTGCAGTATTATGAAAGATTCACTATTCCGAAAAAAATTTATGTATCATTAGATGAAAAATCAATTATTTTTTTAGAATCTTTTTTAAACACAAAAATAGAAAATCCTACAAAAGGATATATGAAAGAAATTATGTTTAATGCATTAAATAATGCAGATATTATTATTAAAAATGCAATAAAAACAAAGGAAAATAAATTAAATAGAACTATTAAAGCAAATGATGAATTAAGAAGAATATTAAATATGCAAACCTTAAATAGAATTGAATTATTTGATAATTCTCATATTAATAATACTGATAGAGTAGGAGCAATGGTTGTATATGAAAATGGGATTAATAATAAAAAACTATATCGTAAATTTATAATAAAGCAACAAGAAGCACAAGATGATTTAATGTACATGAAAGAAGTGTTAACAAGAAGATATAATAGATTGCTAACAGAAAATGAAGCGTTACCTGACTTAATAATCTTAGATGGTGGAAAATTACAAATTAAAATAGCTAATGAAATTTTAAAACAACTAAAAATAGATGTTTTAATTAATATTATTGGTTTGAAAAAAAATATTGCGCACAAAACTGAAAGTATAATTTTAAAAGATTATTCTGAAATTAAATTAGATAAAAAAAGCAATTTATATTTTTATTTATTAAATATGCAAGAAGAAGTTCATCGTTTTGCAATTTCTTTTTTTCGTAACAAACATACCAAATCTTTATTTAGTAGTGAACTTGACAATATTCATGGTTTAGGTAAAATAAGAAAAGAATTATTAATGAAAGTGTTTCATAATATTAATGAAATAAAAAATGCTACTAAACAAGAACTAATGCAAATAGTTCCAGAAAAAGTAGCATGTGAAATTAAGAAAAGATTTAATTAAAGTTTAATAGTATTTAATAATATATGTTCTTTATGAGTACTTGTATATCATTTAACTGGTAATGCTTTTAAAATCATACTATTAGATACTAAAACAAAATCACTAACTCCCATTAAAATAGCTGAAATTATTGGCATTATAATACCAACTCCAGCTAAAGGAATTATTAATATGTTATACAATAATGCTCAAATTAGATTTGCTTTTATTGTTTTAATTGCTTGTTTGATAATTTTAATTGCATCAACAACACTTTGAACATCATCATCTAAAACAATAAAATCACTTACACTTTTAGAAATGTTATTACCACTGTTCATTGCAATGGATACATTAGCTTGTTGTAATGCTTCAATATCATTTAATCCATCACCAACAAAAATAACATCATTTTCCTTTTGAATTTCTTTTATGATATTATATTTTTCATTTGGTAAAACCTTTGCATACACTTTATCAAAACCAAGTTCTTTTTTTAGATATTTTGCATTAAATTCATTATCGCCAGTAATTAAAAATAATTTATAACCCATGGATTTTAATTCTTTTAATGAATCATATGCATTAGATTTAATTGCATCAATAAATTGTACTTCTAATACAATAACATCATTTTCTAATAAGTATGAAAATGTAATTAATGGTTTATCAGTAGGACATAATGCAAATTCAGATTTAATATTATTTGCTTGTACATAACTACTACTTACTACTTTATACGTTTTTTTATTATATTCACCTAATAAACCAATACCTGGTAATTCTTTAAAATTATTAATTTTTAAATAATTAATATTTTTATCATCAGCTTCTATTGTTTTCACAAATGATTGTGATAATGGGTGATTTGATAATTTACTTAATGCATAAAAAATTTCTTTGTATTCATCTTTTCCATGAATGTGCTCAATCCTAAATTTACCTTCTGTAATTGTTCCTGTTTTATCAAATGCTATTGCATTAGTATTTTTTACTGAATCAAAAGTTTTACCTTTATTTAATAAAATACTATGTTTTAAAAACTTTCCACTTGATGCAACCAATACTATTGGGATTGCAATTCCAAAAACACATGGACAAGCTCCTACCAAAACTCCAATAGCATAATAGATTGAAATAGATAAACGATCTTTATATCAGTCATAATGTTTACTTATAATTAAACAATTAGGTAATGCATAACCAACATAATATTGGATTAAAAAGAAAACGATAGAAATCAATAATATAATTGGTGTAAATCAAGTTGCTATTTTATCTAATTTTTTAGTAATTGCTAATTTTGCACCTTGTACTCTTTGAGCTTTATTAATAAGTTGATTAATCATAGAATTTTTATATAAAGTAGTAATTTTTAATTCAAAAGTATCACTGGTATTAATAACGCCCCCAAAAATTAAATCTCCTTTTTGCTTTTCTGTATAATTAATTTCTCCGTTAAAAGTAGATTCATCAATTGTTGCATAATCTGATAATAAAATTCCATCAGCTGGAACTATTTCTCCTTTTTTAACAATAACTAAGTCATCAATTTTTAAATCTTTTGCTAAAATCACTTTTATTTCATTATTAACTAATAAATTAGCATTTTCTGCTTTTTGTTTATTCATATCAGATATTTTGGTATTTAATCTTTTATGAAAATAATAATTGATATTTTCTCCGATTGATATGACCAACATAATCGTTGCTGCTGTACTGAAAAATGGTGAAAATAATTCATTATGATGTGTTCACGTTTCTATTGCTAAATAAAATGAATAAAAATAAGGAATTAATGTCCCAAAAGTAATTAAAGTATTCATTCCTAAAGAATGAGACTTAAATCACTCATTTCATGCTGCTACATATACTCAATAACCAAAAGCAAATAAAACATATGATGTAGCTAAGAATTGAAAAATTTCATTGTCTAATGGATTTTTTCCAATTCCAACTAATAATAATATAACTAAACAAATTGAAATTGCTAGATTAGTTCATTTTCAAATTTCTTTAGAAGATAATTTTTCTTTTTCTTTAAACATAACTAGTTTCCTATCTTTCAATTTTAAAAATTTATAGATTTATAAAAATAAAACCTTCTTTATGAAGATTCTATTGATTTAAATATTTATTGTTCAAGAAATTATTCAGTAACACTAGCTTTGAAACCAGCTGAATCAATAGACTTTAAAATTTCATCTACTGAAATTGATGGATCATAATCAATGTTAATTTGTCTTGTGGTTAAATCAAAAGCAGGTTCAACTTTATCACCAAAATCTTTTTCTAAAACTTTTATAATTTTCTTAGAACAACTTGGACAATCTAAATTCTCAATTTGTAGAACAATATTTTCCATTTATTTCTCCTCTCGATATAATATAACCTTTAGTTTTAAATAAAATAACTAAAAGTTGTATCTATTATACTATTAAAATAAAATATATAAACCAAAATAT
>JAHHTJ010000052.1 GCA_020024715.1 Mycoplasmataceae bacterium | reverse complement strand
TATGAATATTTTCTTTATTTTAAATTATTTATTAGAAAATATAAATATTGAAGACAAAAACATAATTAAAGATGATAAAAGAATTCAAAGAATGAGATATAAAGAAGCAAGAAGCTTATGTTAAGCAATTGAGAGATGATTTACATAGATGAAATTATGAATACTATGTTTTAAATCATCCATCTGTTGATGATTATACTTTTGATTGTAAATTAAAAGAACTTCAAGCTATTGAAGAAGCATATCCTAATTATTATGATCCAAATTCACCAACGTGTAGAGTTGGTGGTGAAGTTAGTGAAAAATTTACAAGAAGAAGTCATAAAGAAGCAATGTTATCATTAGAAAATTCTTACAATATAAGTGATATTCAAGCTTTTTATAATAATATTGTTAAGCAAACAAAACAAACAGATTTAGAATTTGTTTGCGAGCCAAAAATTGATGGATTAAGTATTTCTTGTGTGTATGCTGATGGTAATTTTCAGTATGGTTTAACAAGAGGTGATGGACAAAACGGAGAAGATGTCTCAAATAATATTAAAACAATTAATAATATTCCTTTAGTTATTTCTAAAAACGAATATTTTGAAGCAAGGGGCGAAGTTTATTTACCGAAGCATGTTTTATTAGAGTTAAATAAAGATAAAGATATTAACTTTATGAATACAAGAAATACTGCTAGTGGTGCATTAAGAAATTTAGATCCAAAAATTACAAAAAAAAGAAAATTAAGCGCATGATTTTACTATATTCCTTTGTATGTTGGAATCAATTTTTCTAATCATTATGATAGTTTAAAATATTTAGCTGATTTACATTTTCCTGTTGCGTTAGATGTAATTAAAAAAGTTAAAGGAATTGATGGCATCTTAAAATATATAGATTGATTTGAAAAACAACGTAGTAAATTAGATTATGATGTTGACGGTGTTGTGATTAAATTAAATGATAGGAGTTTGTATCATTTATTAGGTACAACTTCAAAATTTCCAAAGTATGCAATCGCATATAAATATCCACCAACAATTGGACAAACAAGATTATTAGATATTTTAATAACAGTTGGAAGAACAGGAAGAATTAACTTTACTGCAAAATTAGAACCAATCGAAATCAATGGAAGCATTGTACAATTTGCAACATTACATAATGCTGATTACATCAATGAAAGAGATATTCAAATTAATGATTATGTTAATATTTACAAAGCAGCAGAAGTAATACCAAAAATTTCTAATCCTGTTTTATCTATGCGTGATCAAACAGTTCATAAATTTAAAATTCCAACTACGTGTCCTATTTGTAATTCGACTTTAGAAAAAAAAGAAGATGAAGTAGATCTTTTTTGTGTAAATGAAGAGTGTAAAGGTCGAGTAATTCAACAATTAATTTATTTTTGTAGTAAAGATGCATTAGATATTGAAGGTTTAAGCGAAGCAACTATTATTAAATTTTATAATCACCATTTATTATCTAAAATAACTGATTTTTATCATTTAAAAGATCATTATGATGAAATTATTAGTTTAGATTTACACATTAAAAATAAAACTTTAGATAAATTAATTAATAATATTGAAGAAAGTAAACAATTATCTTTAGAAAGAATATTAACTGCACTTGGTATTAAATTTGTAGGTCAAGCTACAGCTAAGACTTTAGCTGAATATTATCAAAATATAGATAATTTGTTAAAAACTAATGAATTAGAATTACTAAGTTTGAAAGATATTGGACAAAAAGTAGCAGAAGCAATTTTAATTTATATTAATAATCCTTTAAATATTCAATTAATTAATGAGTTAAAAAATTTAGGAGTTAATTTTACTTATAAAAAACAGCAAATGTACAAAAGTGTTGATCCAAATCATAAGTTTTTTCATAAATCATTTGCAATCACAGGAAAGTTTAAAATTAGTAGAAATGCATTAATTAAACTTATTGAACAAAAATATATGGGTACTGTAGTGAATAATATTACAAAATCCACAGATTTTTTAGTGCTTGGAGAAAAACCTAGTAGTAAATTACAAAAAGCAAATGAATGAAATATTAAAATAATTAAGGAGCAAGAATTAGAAGATGAATAAATTATTAGATGCAAAAGATAATCTTTTAAAAACTTTAGATAAAAATAAAGTTGTTACGATGTATGTATGTGGTCCTACTGTTTATAATGATCCACATATTGGCAATATTCGCCCTTTATTAACTTTTGATGTTTTATATCGTTTATTAAAGTTACAAGGATACAAAATTCATTATGTACATAATATTACAGATATTGATGACAAAATAATTGAAAGAGCTAATGTTTTAAATGTTTCTGAACAAGAAATTACTACAAAATACACAAAAGAATATTTAGCAATTATGGAAGCTTTTAATGCATATATTCCAGAAATTCATAAGGTAAGTGATGAAATTGATGATATTATTGATTTTATCAATAAATTGATAAATAATAAATATGCATATATTGTTGATAATGATGTTTATTTTGATGTAAAAAAAGTAAAGAATTACGGAGAAATATCTCACAATAAATTATCGGATTTAATAAGTAATGTGCGTATTGAGAACGAAAAAAATAAAAAAGATAGTTTGGATTTTGTTTTATGAAAAAGTACAAATCAAGGTTTGAGATGAAAAGCGCCATGATCTGAAGGAAGACCTGGATGACATACTGAATGTGTTGTAATGATTAATAAATATTTAGGTGAACAAATTTCAATTCATGGTGGAGGGATTGATTTAAAGTTTCCGCATCATGAAAATGAAAATGCTCAAAACTATGGTGTTAATAATACTTGTTTAGCTGACATTTTTGCATATGTTGGACATTTAACAATAAATAATCAAAAAATGTCTAAATCACTTGGTAATGTTGTGTTAGCTAAAGATATGTTACAACAATATGAACCTGAAGAAATTCGTTGATTTTTTTATCAAAAATATTATGGTTCACCGATTGATTTTAGTAATGAAATTATGAATGATGTTAAAAGCCAATATCATAAAATTATTAATCAGATTAATATTTTTAAAACTAAATATTATTTAAAAACACATCTTCTTCCTGAATCAATTATGCAATTTGATGATAAATTTATTGCAATTTTAAATGATGACTTGAATTTTGCAAATGCTATTTCTTATATACAAAATCAAACAAAAGAGTTGAATAAATATATTGATAATAATAATTTTCAATTATTGGAAAAAATTTATCAATTTTTATTAGGAGATCTTTGAATTCTTGGGATTCATTTTAAAGAAATTCATACAAAACAAATTATTGATTTAATTAATGAATGAAATCACTATGTTGAATTAAAAGATTTTACTAAATCAGATGAATTAAGAAAAGTATTAATGGATAAAAAAGTAATGTAACATGAATAAGAAAGAATTTAATCATCTAGTTTTTGGGAAAAAACCAGTTTTAGAAATTGTTGAAACTAGTCCAGAATTAGTTAAAGTTGTTCATTTATTAAAAGTAGATGAGCAAATGTTAAAATTATTTAAAACACAAAAGATTAATTGAATACTTCATAATAAAGATTCTTTTTTTAATAATTTTAATAGTAGTGTTAATCATCAAGGTTTTGCTTTGCAATTTAAAGAACATGCTGAATTTCTAAAAATCATTAATTTTGAAAATTTAGAAAAAAAAGTAAGAACTTTAAAAAATCGCTCGATTTTATTAATGATAGATGAAATAATGGATATGCAAAATTTTGGTGCAATTTTAAGAACTGCTTATGCTGCAAATGTTGATGCAGTAATTTTTAAGAAAGATAATCAAGCACAAATTAATGATTATATTGTTAAAACAAGTATGGGATTTATCAGCAAAGTACCTTTATTTCCAGTAGTTAATCTTGTTCAAACTATTAAAAAGTTAAAAGAAATTGGATATTGAATATATGCAACAGCATTAAATGAAAAATCAGTTAATTATAATAGTACATCATATGATGTACCAGTTGTACTTATTGTTGGTAATGAACAAAAAGGAGTAAGCAGATTATTATTAGAAAATGCTGATTTTTTAATTAAAATTCCAATGCATAATGAAATTGATTCTTTAAATGTATCAGTTGCTACAGGTATATTGTTATTTCATATACTAGGAGTAAAGAATCAAAATGGAAAAAAAGAAAATTCAACAGGATTTTAAATTTAAAAAAGAGTTTACTAAAAAAAGTAAATTTTATTATTTGTATAACAAATATTATGAAATTTCAAGAAATATTTTAAATGCTTCACTTAATAAATATGATTATAATCATCGTTTATTAGATTATGATGACATTATTCATATTACTGATGAAGCTTTTATTATTGCTATTCAAAAAAAATATAAATCGGAACAAGAATTTTTAAAATTATTTATTACAATTGCTTATCGTAAGTTAATTGATGAGTTAAGAAAATTTAATACAGAAAAAAGAAAAATATTTAAATTTACTAATTATTATGAATCTGAGAATTTTAAATTAATTAATAATATAGCTGATCCTGATAGTAATATAG
>JAHHTJ010000051.1 GCA_020024715.1 Mycoplasmataceae bacterium | reverse complement strand
ATACTAAAAATATTCTTCAATCTCTTAAATTAGTTAATAAAAATAAAATTAATACACTTGATAGAAATAAATATTTTTTAATTCAAACTCCTCAATCATTTAATAGCAAAGAACTTTATGAATTAATTCATAAACATTATCAAAAATATTTAACTTATAATGATCTTTGCTCATTTGCTATTGCAAAAAAATATGAATGCAATAATGTTTTAGGTAATAGTTTAAATTTTAAAATAACTAATAAAAGTGATATAGACTTATTAAATCTAAATAAAATTAATTCTTATTAAATCATTTATTCGAATTTAAATTTATGTAAGTTTCTAATAAATTTTTTGCATATAAACTTGAATTAGAATTTGTAGATTGTTGTGCTGAATTTTGTTTAGGTTTATTAATTTCTGGATTATTAAAAGTATTTTTAAAAAAAGTATTTAAACTTTTTTGATAAGAAGAAATAATACTTTGTTTGGTAGATTGAGTTAGTGGATTAGTAGGTAATTGAGTTCCACCATTTGTATCAGTAGATGGTTTTTTTACACTAATAAAATCACTCATAGGTTTTTGATTTCAAAAGTAGGCTTTTCCTTGAATAAAAGCAATCACTAAAGTATAATTGCTACTTGCATTACTTCAAATTGATTTAACATAACTGATTAAATTTAAATACAATTTATCTTCCAATGTTTTTTCTTTTGCATATTGTGGAGCATATTTAACATATGCTTCAAATAAACCCATTTGACTTTGTTTAAAAGTATATTGGTTAATAAAGTGAGGAAATAAAACATATTCAAACACTGGGACTCTTCATCCTATAGTATCTAAACTGTGATTTAATACTGAATTGTATATTGAATGATAATTACTTAGATAAGTAGTACTAGTGAAATTATTATAACTTAATGCTTGATATGATAAATCTAACTGATTTCCAATTACCATTAAGTAATTTCCGTTATTTACATTAACATCACCATTTACTAGTTGATATAATGGTGTTGCAAAAGTTTTTAAATTATTATATTGTGATAAAGCTGAATCATTACTTGTTTGTTTCAAATCATTGGATAATAATTCTTTACAATATAAGTTTTCAATATTACTTTGCATTTTATTTTGATTGTAATTATAATTCTTATTTTGAAAATAAATTATTGTTGGAGTTGCTATGCCAATAACTGCAAATGATGATAATGTTACACCTAAGATAATTTTTTTACTTAATTTCATGTTTTAATATATTATATTTATATATTATTTTATAAATAAATTTATAAATAAATATCTTTCTTTTAGTTTTTATCATTATAATTATTAGTAAAAATGAAAATAATAACAAAAAAATTAATTAAAAAAACTTTTATGCCTAATTTGAATGAGGCTAGAAAAAGAAAAAATAAAACACAAGTCATATATGATGCATTACAAATTCCAGTTGAAATGATCCATTATGGTAAAAATAAAACTTATTTTGTAAAAACATATGGATGTCAAGGAAATGTTATTGATGGACAAAATATTGAAGGTATTTGTGAATATTTAGGATATAAAAAAGCAGAAAATTATATAAACGCTGATCTTGTTATATTGAATACTTGTGCAATTCGTGAAACTTCTGAAAATCATGTTTTTGGTTTATTGGGAGAATTTAAAGAAATAAAAAGATCACATCCAAATATGGTTATTGGAATTAGTGGATGTATGGCACAAGAAGAAAATGTTGTAAATAAAATTTTAACAAAATATCAACACGTTGATTTTATTTTAGGAACTCATAATATTCAAAATTTACCATCAGTATTAAGAGATGTAATTTTTGATAATAACATTGTTGTTAATGTATCTAGCTATGAAGGTAATGTATATGAAGGTTTACCTTCAGTTAATAGTTTTAAAGCAAAAGCATTTGTAAATGTTATGTATGGTTGTGATAAGTTTTGCACATATTGTATTGTTCCTTATACAAGAGGAAAAGTAAGAAGTAGAAAAATTGACGATATCTTGGCTGAAATTAAAGATTTAATTAACCAAGGTATACAAGAAGTTACTCTTGTTGGACAAAATGTTAACAATTATGGACAAGATTTATCAGAAGAAGAAAATTTCGTTAATCTTTTACAAAAAGTTGCTGATACAAAAATCAAAAGAATTAGGTTTACTACTTCTAATCCATGGAATTTTACAAAAGAAATTGTTGATGTTATCAAAAAAAATGAAAATATTATGCCTTACTTACACTTACCTATTCAGTCAGGAAGTGAAGAAATATTAAAGAAAATGAATCGTTATATGAAGATTCAAAGTTATTATGATTTAATTGATTATATTAAACAAGAAATTCCAAATGTTGCAATTAGTACTGATATTATTGTTGGTTTTCCGAATGAAACAGATGCAGATTGAAAAGAAACATTAAAGTTAGTTAATTATGTTAAATACGACAATATTTATTGTTTTATATACAGTAAAAGAGAAGGTACACCTGCTGCTAAAATGGTAGATGAAATTACTACTGATACTAAAAAACAAAGATTAGATGATTTAAACAAATTAGTAAAAAAATATGCTAAACAAAATAATGAGAAATATTTAAATACTATTCAAGAAATCTTAGTAGAAGGACCAGCAAAAAAAGGTTCTAATATTTATATGGGATATACTAAACAATGAAAAGTTGTCAATTTTAAAGGTAACAAGGATGATATTAATAAATTAATTAAAGTTAAAATTAACAAAGTATCACAATTTAGCTTAAATGGAATTAAAGTAGATGAGTAAAAAAGTAATTGCTATTATTGGACCAACTGGAATTGGAAAAACTGATCTAGCTATCAGTATTGCTAAAATGTTTAATTTAAAAATTATTAGTGCTGATGCATTTCAAATTTATAAAGATATGAATATTGGAACTAATAAACCCACTCAAACTGAAATTAGTGATGTTTCATATTATGGGATTAATTTAGTTGATGTTAATAATCAATATAGTATTTATAATTTTCAAAATTATGCCAGAAACATAATTGATGAAAGTGATAAACCCGTAATATTAGTTGGTGGTAGCATGTTATATTTAGATAGTGTTATTTATAATTATTCATTGCCAAATAATTTTAATAATAGTAATAAATATTTAGAATTAAGTAATCAAGAATTATATGATAAATTAAATGAATTAGATCCAATAGCAGCTTCGTCGTTACATGTCAATAATAGAAATCGTATTACTACTGCATTAAATTATTTTTTACAATTTCATGAATCAATAAGAAACAATAATGATAAAAAAACATTTTATTATGATGTATTGTTTATTTATATTAAACCAATTGATAAGTGAGAACTTAATAAACAAAATACATTAAGAATAAATAAAATGTTTAAAATGGGTTGAATTAATGAAGTTAAATTTTTGTTAAATAAATATCCAAATTTTTTGAATTATGGTTCAGCAAAAGCAATTGGTTATCAACAAATCGCAAATAGTATTATTAGTGGTAAAGATATTGATATACAAAATATTATTAATAAAACAAATAAATTTGTCAAACATCAATTATCATGATACAAAAAACATGAACAAGAATACTTAATTATTAATCATTGTCAAGAAATCGATAAAATTAAAAATAGAATCAATGAATTTATTACAAAATAAAACAAAATATCTGTATTTACATATTCCATTTTGCAAATCAATATGTTCTTATTGTGATTTTATAAGAATTAAAAACATTAATCCACAAACGCATAAAAAATATCTTGATTTAGTATTAAGTCAATTAAAAAAAGAAGCTGATTATTTTCAATTTAAAACAATTTATATTGGTGGTGGTACACCAAATGCATTAAGTAATGAAAATTTAATTTTTTTATTAAATAACCTTATTAACTATCTAGACTTAACCAGTGATTATGAATTTTGTATTGAATTAAATCCTGAATTAGTTACTTCAAAACAAGTTGAAATTTTAGCCAAATATCACATTAATCGAGTATCTATTGGTGTTCAAACTACTAATGATCAAATTAATGTTTTATTACATAGATATAGTAATATGCAAAATACAATTAATACTATTAATTTATTAAGAAAATTTCATATTACTAATATTTCTTGTGATTTCATCTATAATTTACCTAGATTAGACAAAAAAGATCTTGATAATGCTTTTAAGTTTTTAATAGATTATGATATTCAACACGCTTCTTTCTATGCATTAGAATTAAAAGAAAATTCAATATTAACTAAACAAAAATATCAATTAAATGAAACAAAAGAACAAGAACAATATTGATATATAAATAAAAAAATGAAATTATATGGATATGAAAGATATGAAGTGGCTAGTTTTTGCAAAAATAATCAATATTCTAAACATAATTTAGCTTATTGATTAAATTATGATTGGAAAGCTATAGGCACTGGAGCTTATGGTTTTGAAAATAATATATATTATGAGTATAAAAAAGATTTTAATAATTTAATAAAAATTGAAACTAAGTATAATGAAAAAGAATTATATCAACATCTAATAATTATGGGTCTTAGAAC
>JAHHTJ010000050.1 GCA_020024715.1 Mycoplasmataceae bacterium | reverse complement strand
AGCTAATAATGTACCAGTTGCTGAATCAATTGCTGAATAGATGCAAAACTTTGTTTTAGAAGTTCAAATATGAAAACAACCATCTACTTCTACACAGTCACCACTATATCCACTTCTTGAATGTAGAACAGTAGTTGGCGGAAATTTACGTTTTTCAATTATTGTTTGCAAATTATTAATTACTTTTAATTGTTTATCATCAAGAATGATTAAATTATTCTTTTTAAGTTTTGATTTATTTACTTTAAATCATCTTTTTGTTTTTTTATGTGCACTAAATGAGAAACATTGATTACAATTTAAATAGTAGTTAACTGTTGAGTATGAAAGTTCTTGATTCTTAGCTACCTTTGATATTTCAAAGAAAGAAATATGGTTAGGAAGAAATGAGGAACCGGCTCGTTTCTTTTTTATATCTTCACAATAATCAAAATATTCATTAACTAAATTTTTAACAATAATAGAACTACATTTATTTTTTGGAATCATATTGGTATTCTTATGATTCAAAAATAATTGTGGTTCTTTTTTATATTGTTTTAGTAATCTTATAACTTGTCTTTTTGATAATGCAAATTTGTTACCTATTTGTTCTAATGAACATTTTGTATCTTTAAGTAAGTATCTATCTAATCATTGTTTTATATTTAGTCTTTGTAATTGAAAATCAGTTAATTCATCGTTTTTTTGCATAATATCACCTCTAAAATACCTTTTTATTTTAAGGTGACATTTTCGCTTCTTAAACGTGTATGCTAACTAGGTGACATTTTCCCTCGTTAATCACAATTTCTATAGAATTAATTTTTTCATAGTTGTTTTTTTGTTTAAAAAATTTTATTTTGTTTATAATAATTAAAATAATACAAACGAAAACTCCAAATATGAGTAAACTTATACCTAATAAAAATTGACTAACTTATGATAATAAACCTGTGTTACGAGAAAAATGCAAATTAGTTGATGTAAATCATCTAGAAAAAGAAGATTTTGAGATGATGGACAAAATGATTGCATATATTGATGCTACATATGAAGATAAAGCAAAAAAATATCGTATAGTTCCAGGAATTGCTATTGCTGCTAACCAATTAGGAATTGCAAAACAAGTAGCTTATATTCATTTTGATGAAGGTGAACAAGAACATAAATATATGTTAATGAACCCTAAAATCATTTCAACATCTATCACAAAAACTTATGTACCACATGGTGAAGGTTGCTTATCTGTATTAGATGAACATGAAGGAGTTTCGATTCGTTATAAAACAGTAAAGGTTAAAGCATATGATTATCTAACTAAAAAAGATATTGTTATTAATGCAGATGGATTATTAGCAATATGTTTACAACATGAAATAGATCATTTAAATGGTTATTTGTTTTATGATCGCATTTCAGATAATTTAAATAATGCCATACCTTATAAATCAAAGGAATAAGATAAATGAATAAACAAAAAAAACGTTACAAGCATATTGATTTGTTAAAAGATAAAAATGAAGAACTTGTAAGTAATGAACAAGCTGTAATTAATTTAAAATTTGAACAAAAAGAAAATGATAATTTAAATGAAATTAATAAAATTGCTTCAGAAGAAACAAATAATATTATTAAAAATGAATTAAAAACATTAAATAAAACATCAGAATTTGATGAAGCAAAAATTATTCAATTAGATAATAGTTTAGAAACTAAATCTATTAATAATGATTTGACTAAAAATGATTCTAATAATGAAGTAAATGATATTAGACAAAATAAGAATGTTGCATTAAATAATGAGATTAAAAAATTATCAAATTCATTATCAAAAGATACTAATATAAAAATCAAAGATATTAATAAAAATAAATTACATAAAAATGTTAAAAAAACAAATAAAAAAGAACCTTTAGTAAAAGAAGTTAAAAAATTAATTAATGAAAATCATGCACAAAATTTAAAAACAATTTCTTTAGAAAACAAAAATGATAAACCTAATGATAATTTAACATCATTAAAACAAGAAGAAAAAATTAATTTAATTAGTGATAAACCAATTCCTATTAATACTACAAAAAAGAAAAGAACACATGCATCAACATATATTTTTAGTTTAGGTGGTGTTGGTGAAATTGGTAAAAATATGTATGTTTTTGAACACGAAGAAGAAATTTTGATTATTGATGCAGGAATTAAGTTTGGTGATGAATCATTACCAGGAATCAATGGAATAATACCATCTTTTTCTTATTTAAAAGAAAACGAAAAAAAGATTAAAGCATTAATAGTTACTCATGGTCATGAGGATCATATTGGAGCTATTCCTTACTTGCTTAGACAAGTTAATGTTCCAGAAATATGAGCTGGTAAATTAACATGTGAATTAATTAGAAAAAAATTATCTGAATATAAAGATATTAAGTTTAATAATTTAAAACCATTTAATGATGAAACAACATTTAGTACAAAACATTTTGATGTTGAATTTTGCCGTGTAGCACATTCTATTCCAGATGCTTTTGGTGTTGCTATTACATCTCCTAATGGTATTATTTTTGAAACTGGTGATTTTAGGTTTGATTTTAGTACTTATGGTGATCAATTAAATATTGCACAAGCAGCTAGAATTGGTGCTAAAGATGTCGCTGTATTATTATGTGAATCTACAAATGCACAACAAAGCGGTTTTAGTGAAAGTGAATATTATGTAGTTAAAAGATTAAAACAAATTATTTCACAACAAATTGGAAGAATTTTTATTTCAAGTTTTGCTTCAAATTTATCTAGAATCGAACAAATTATTGCTATTTGTGTTGAAAATAATCGCAAAATATGTTTAATGGGTAGAAGTATGGAAACTAATGTTACTGTTTCTAGAAAAATTGGATATCTAAATGTATCTAATGAATATTTTATAAGTCCGAATGAAATTGCAAATTATCAAGATCATGAAATTGCCATTTTATTAACAGGATCACAAGGAGAAGAATTAGCTGCGCTTAGTCAAATTGCAAATGGTAAACATCATTATGTATCATTTAAACCATCAGATACTGTCATTTTATCTTCAAACCCAATTCCAGGAAACTTCTTAAGTGTTGAAAAAATGATTAATCAAATTTATAAATGTGGTGTTAAAGTATATGAAAATCGTCCGGATTTTAAAATTCATGCTTCAGGACACGCTACTCAAACCGAACTTCAATTATTAATTAAAATTTTAAATCCAACTCAATTAGTTCCAATTCATGGTGAATATAAGATGTTATCTAGTTTAAAAGCTTTAGCAGAACTTGTTGATATGGATGCTAGTTCAATAAAGGTATCAACACTTGGACAAAAATTAGAATTGTATGATGGTGTAATTGAAATTACTGATGAATTTGTTCAATCTGGTGTTACATATATTGATGGTAACCAAAGACAAACTGGTGATCATTTAAACAATGATTCATGAGAAATATTACAAGAAAGACAAAATATATCAAATAATGGAATTTTTTCTGTATTAATAATGTTTAACAAAAAAACTAAGCAGTTACAAACAGATCCAATCGTATCTACAAGAGGATGTTTTTATGCTAAGACTAATACTTGATTAATTAATAAGATAAGTTCTGTTATTAAACAAACAATTCAAAAAGAAATTGAATTAAAAAATGAAATTCCTTCAAAGGATTATATAAATAAAAAAGTATTTAATATTTCTAGTCAATATATATGAAGAAGTAAGCATAAAACTCCTAAAATATTAACAAATATTATTGAAATATAAAAAATAAGTAGAATCACATCTACTTATTTTTCTTTTTTACATTAATAAATTCCTTTGTAAGAATATTAATTATTTCTTGTTTATATTTGCTATTCATAAGTTTTTTATAGATTTTTTTTAGTTGAACAGCATCTCCTAATGCGGTATGAATATTATCATTTTTAATTTTTAATAATTCTCCTAAATTAAATTGCGAATAAGAAATTGGAGGAATATCTCAATTTAATTGTGAGCTAATTTCATTAAAATTAATTATAACTAAACTAGGAGTTGGAAGATTATTTCCTAATGATTCATAATTATGTGCTAGAGTTTTTAGCATTTCATAATCATTTTGAATACAATTTCAGCCAATTAATATTTTGTTATTAAATAAAGTAAATAGATCTTTGATTACCATTAACTGATCACTACCATTATTAAAAACTTCTTGAACAATAGGAATTTGAGATTTTGGATCAAAATCTTTATTTTGTTTTCTTTTTGTAAAATATTTAATTGCTTTTGTTTCAGTTATCTTATTTGGTTTAACTAATCATAATTTTTCATAATTATAACCAACTAAAGCGATCTGAGTAGGTTCTCATATTTCTTTGCAAATACATATATATTCTGTATCGATAAATAGTATATCTTTATTAATAAAACGATTAATAAATTCTTTTTCTGTAATATTGCAATTAACGATTTTAATTTTGTCATTATTCATAATAAAAGTATATTTTTAATTATTATAAACACCATATATACTTTATATAGAAATTTGTAATAAAAATTGATAATTTTATATTTATAAATTATTAGACATTAAATTATAAATATGTTTTGAATGTTAATTTAAATAACTTTTCTTTCTTATTTATATGAATTTATAATAAGGT
>JAHHTJ010000005.1 GCA_020024715.1 Mycoplasmataceae bacterium | reverse complement strand
AAAATTTACAAATTTTTATCATATTTTTCTAAAAATATTTTAAATTTTAAAAAAATATCTATTAATCTAAGAAAAAATACACATTACTAAAATTTAATTATTAGCAATTCTAACAATTAAAGTAATAGTTTTAGCTAATGT
This sequence comes from Mycoplasmataceae bacterium, assembly GCA_020024715.1. GTDB lineage: Bacteria > Bacillota_I > Bacilli_A > Mycoplasmatales > Mycoplasmoidaceae > RGIG1987. The sequence goes on along the minus strand of JAHHTJ010000005.1, from coordinate 18,850 downwards.
AATGTTGCAATCTTGAAAACCAGCATAATCATTAAATCATATATATTCTCCTTGTATTTTTGGAAAAATTTCAGTTGTATTGTTAGGATTAACTTTAATATCAGTTAATGTTATACCAGTACATATTGGATTTGAGGCATATTTGGATGTGATATATTAGGCGAAGCTACGTTAAAATATGAACTTACTTCACTAACAAAAGCTTTTGTAATTTGATTAATTATGCTTGATGGTAATGTCTTATTTACATAATCAGCTAATTTTAAAGGTTTATTAAGTTGGTTTTGTTTAATTATTGTTTGAACTAAATTCAAATTATTAAAATTTTTATAATTGCTATTAAAAATATAATCAAATCGTTTTTGCGATACTTCTTGACCGATTTTATTTTGACCTTCTTTAGTATTGTTATCGTTTGAATTTGAGTTATAAATTTGTTGTTTTTCATCTACATCAATTACATCAATAAAAGAAGCAATATTAGTTGATGTAATGCATTTACTACTAATTTATAAGTAATAGTCTTTGTTTTTGAATTATAACTTACATCTTTTGTATTTATCTTAATTTAATGCATATTTAAATATTGGTCCATTTTGGTTAGCAGTTTTTGGTGTAATTTCTAAACCATTAATTTCTATATTTTTTTGTGTAACATATGATTTATAACCAATGACTAATAAAACAAAAAAATTAAGAGGTATTGTTTATTTTTAATTTCATTTCAACTCATACCAGCATTAAAATCATATTTTGATGTATCATTTATATTTGCGTTTGTTAAATATTGTGTAACAGCTTCATTAACTGTTAATCCATTATTAGTTATAGTATCTTGTTTCTTAGCATCTTGATCATTAGAAGTATTATTGTTAGAGCAAGATATAACACTATCAATAGTTATTGTAGATACAGAAACAAACACTAATGTGGATAATATAATTTTTATTATTTTTTCTTTTAATATTTTCATTGTTTTTTTGTTTTTAATTGCAAAAAAAATAACAAAAAATAGTAGTGAAATAACCACTACTATATATGATTCTTTATTAAATTAATTTATTTCTTAGCTTTATCTTCTAACTTAGATTGTTTTCCTTTTGCTGTTTTTAAAAGATCTAACACATCATCTAAATCTTCTAAATCAACTGGTTTAGATGAAGTTAAAAAGCCTTCATGTTTTGCATATTTTGGCATAATATGAAAATGTCAATGATAAATTACTTGACCAGCTATTGGTCCTTGATTTGATAAATAATTAATTCCTCAAGGTTGTAATTTAGATGCATCTAAAATTTTTGCTACATGTCTAACCATTTTCATAGTTTCATATAAAAGTTCATCATTATCACAAGTCATTAAGTTATTAATATGCATTTTTGGAATTACAATTGTATGTCCATTTGACACCGGATTTACATCTAAAAAAGCCATAGCAAATTCATTTTCTAAAATAATTTTAGCGGGTATTTCTTTTTTTATAATTTTACAAAAAATACAATCATCTTTTGATTGTAAATTGTTAACTTGATTCATTTTATCAATAATTCCCATATTTTACTCCTTATAAAATTAACCAATGATTCAATTTAATATTCATAAAATACCCAATGTATTTCTTAATCTAATATCATATACATTTACTTTATTTTCTTGTTGTTTATTATTTGTAAAAGCACTGATTGCACTTGATTGCAATGTTGAGTTCTGAGCAATTTGCACAACCAATTTTGCAAAAGCATCTTCACTTAAATTCAAACTTTTTCATGGAGTATTAGTGTTTCATACTTTTTGACCTAAAGATTGTTGACTAATTTGTGTAGCATACATCATAAATTTATAATTTAAACTAGAATTATTACTTGTTGATGCATTTGGTGTATTTAAACTAATATATTGTCCACTACCATAAGGAATTAATCGTTCTTGTCCTAATGCATTAACAACATATAAGTTAGCACTATTATTGCTTATCTTATCTTGTAATAAAGAATTATATGAATTTCAAGAACTATATAGATTATTGTATTTTAATTCTTTACCTCCACTTAAGACGCTATAAAGATCTGCAATATTTTTAAAATAATTTTCACCTGAAGATGGAGTATTTTGAAATCCAGTTACATAACCACTAAAATTATGAAAGAAACTTTGATAATTTGGAATTGAACTTATTGCTTTATATACAGCTTCAGCATAACTTTTATTAATTTCAGTTTGAGTTTTATTATTTCCAATGTATTGGTTACTAAATCCTGGAAAATTAGAACTAACATTTTGTAATTGTGAACTAATAGTGATTAATTCAGATAATGAACTTGCATTTAAAATACTTGACATTAAACTTGGTCCAGATGGTTGTGGTTGATTAGTTCCAGGATTATTACCTAATTGATAATAATTAGCTAACAAACCAGCACCATTAATAGAATATTGAGCATCACTAAATAAATAAGAATTTAATTGTAAATTAGTTAATTGAGAATGAGATAATTGAGTTTGCAAACCAATAAAACCAGTAAATGGTTCTTCAGTACCATTTATATTTATATTAGCTAAATTAAAATATGAACTTGCATTAAAATTATAAGTACTAATATTATTATATGCTTGATTACTTGCTGAATTACCAGTAGCAGTAGCTGCAATGTTTTGATCGATGAATTGATTAATCATATCACCATCTAAATTTGCATTTGGAATATAGTTAAATGGTCCATATCCATAATCAAATACATTATTAATATTTGTATAACCAGTAACACCAAAGTTTACTTTTTTTGTATTATAACTTTGATTAATTGCTGAATTTAAAGAATCTGCATATTGTTGAATTTGTCCAGTATTAGCTAAATTAATATTATTAGTATTAGAAGATGAAGAAGTTGGTAAATTCATATTATTTAAATAATTTGCACTATCACCATTAACTCAAACAACATATGCAGGTCCATTTGCAACAATATTATTTAAATAATTTCACAAATTAATTCATGTACCATTATCATACAAATAATTAATTGTTTCTAATAATGTTAAATATGAATTATTAAATGTATCATTTGGGTCTAAACCTAATTCAGCATATTGATAATTTTCATCATTATAGTAATTAAAAATATGGTTTGTTAAATTAACAATATCTTTTTTATAATTAGTTGATGTTGGAAAATATGTTGATGGATCTAAATTATAATTAGAACCATAATTTATAGTTGAATATAAATTTTTTGTAAAACTACTTAAATCGTTTTCATAAATTAAAGCAGTTGCTAAATATGATAAAGTACCATAGTTTTTATCTGTTCCAGGAAAAATATTATTAATAGTACTATTTGTTAAACCTAAATCATTAGAAATTGTTGGATTATTATTTAAATTTATTTTTAAAGCATTTGCTAATAATGTATTTTTAATATCATTTGCTAAATTAGTAGTGCTTGAATTGATTGCATCATTAATTGCAACATTATTAGTTAAAACATATTGAGCATATTTAGCATATGTATGTTCTTGATATGCAAAAGGTTGTAAGGATAATGAATTAACATATGTATTTACTGCTTTTTTAAATGATGTATTTAATGAATTTAATTGTTGATCCAATGTTAATAAAGATGATAAATAATCCTTATTAGTTTGATTTGTTGTTCAAATATTGCCAGCATGATTAGCAACATCATTAAATCCAAGTGTATTACTAAATGATAAATGATAAATATATAAACTTAAATATGGATACAAAATACTAGATTTTAAATCAGCAAAATAAGGTATTGCTGGTTTAATTCCATTTAAGTTAAAATTACTACCAATTCCATAAGTAGATGATGCTGAACTACTTGTTCCATTATTACCAGTGTAATTTACTAGCAATTGATTTTTTAAAGTGTTTTCATTTTTTTGTTCGATTAAATAATCTTGCATTTGAATTAAAATATTCATTAAATTCAATGTTGCAGTTTGATTGTTATTGGTATCAAAAACACTACTTACATCATTAGTGCTAAATAGATTATAACCATTACTAAATAATGGATTATAGTTGTTACTTGTTTTATTTTTTAATACTTGTTGTGCATAACCTAAAATTAATTGATTTTCATTTGCTTGAAAATATGAAGTTAAAGTTGTAAATAAATTAATACTAATTTTAGTTTGAATACCTGCATTTAATTGTTCTTGTCTTCATAAAATATCTTGAGCTATTGCATCAACAGCTGCTTCATAGCTATTAGTAGGATTTGGATATACATCAATTGGTGAAGCAATAGATGCTGGATTTTGTTCTGCTGCAATTATTCGATCATATCCATCGATCGCAATAACATGAACTCCATCACCATCTCTAGTAAAAATATAAGGTGATAATTGCTTGTTGTTATATAAAACATTAAAAGATAAAGTTGTTAATTTATCATTTTGAAATTGATTTAGAAAACTTGTATTTCAAAATTGACTTAAAGTTGTTGAAGATAATGGAGAACCATTATATAACAAATATGTGTATCTTGGGTTAATTACATTAAAAGATTGTGGAATATTATTGTTAATGAATCCAGGAGTAAATGTACCATTTTCACTATTATTACCTGTTGCATTAGAAAATAAGAAGTTAGCTAAAATATTTTTATTCAAATATGTTGAATTAAAACCATTATAAATAGTTCCACCAATTCCATTAGGAATAGCATTAAATTTATTTTGGTCAAACATCAATACATTATAACGATTAATTGCAGCCATTGAATAAGATGGTAAATAAGTATTGTATGAATAATATTGTTGTCCAGAAATATTTGCTCCATTAGTTACAAAATAACCTGTTTGTGTACTTCCTACATTACCTAAATCAAAGAAATTAAAACCACCAGTATATCCTTGGTCATTATAAACACTTGTGTTAGCATCATTTCAACTATTAATATTCGTATTAATATAAAAACCATTATTATCTACATATCCATTTGGATTAGTTTCAGAACTTGGTTGTAAATATTCATATAAATGATTATCAAATTGATTATTTGCAATAGAACCAAACATAGGAAAATCTAGGTTATTTGACTGTGGAAGATTCTTAAAATAATTTGAATTATAAATACTTTGAGAAGAACCATTTAAAGTTGTTGAATTATTTTTCGTTCAATACTCATATAAGATACTAGAAGCAATGAATGGATTTTCATGAATCATTCATTGATCAAACAAATATTGATCAAAGTTTGCTAAATGTAAATCTAATGCTTCTTTATCTGAAGGTAAATTTAAATATTGACTAGGAAAAAAACCTAAACTTGTTTGGTTGTTATTTGTTGAACTATCATTTCCTGCTCAGTTAATTGGATTATTAATAAATTTAGCATTAATTAAAGCAGTAGGGTTAGATCATTGATCAAATGGCAACAATTTACCATTATTTGTAATTTTATGAAAACCTAAGAATGATTGTAAACCAAATTGACCACCAAAAATTAGGGTTTGAAAATCACTTCTTAAAGTAGAAGCGATTTGAGAATTAATATAATCTGTTTCACTTCCACCTATTGGATCTAATAAATTATTTTGAACATAATATTCTCAATTATTACCATATGTTTTTTTGTAAGTTGCAACATTAGAATTATATTGACTTTCTGCTTTTTGCTTAGCATTAGCATACATTCTTTCAATTGATTTATTTTTACTATTTTTAAATCAATTTAAAATTAATTGATTAGTTTTAGTGGTTAATCATGCATTTCTTCCTGATGAAGAAATTAAAGCATCATTAGCAATTGTGTTTAAAGAAAAAGCTTGATTATTATTTTTAGCATAACCATTAATTGCATTATCAGTATTCACACTTAAAGATACTAATGGGTTTGAAGAATTAGAATTTGTTTCTTTAATTGTTGCTAACGCTGACAAAGAAAGTAATCCTAAACCAACTAAACCTGTTAAAACAATGGTTTTTTTCTTAGTTCATTTTTTTCGTTTTTTTTCGCTGTTTGTATTTTTGGTCATATAACTTATAAAATATATATTATAGTAAAAAGAAAGATATTACTAAATAAAAATAAATATGCTAAATATTAAAGATTTAAAAATTCAAATTAATAACAAAACTATTTTGCAAAATATTAACCTAAATATTAACAATCATGAGATTGTTGCACTACTAGGTCAAAATGGTTCTGGTAAAACAACATTATTAAAAGCAATATTCAATCATTATAGTATCACTAAAACTGGTTCAATTATTTTTAATGGTGAAGATATCACAAATCAATCAACTTCAGAAATTGCTAATCATAAAATTCATATGATGCAACAAAATCCAGAATTTATAAGCGGATTAAAAACTATTGATTTATTACAAGCAATCTTAAAAAATGACGATAAAACTCAAGAAATGAGTGATTTTTACGTTAAAGTACTAAAACGATTAAATGATTTAAATTTAAATAAAGATATCTTGCAAAGAGAAGTTAATTATAATTGATCTGGGGGAGAAAAAAAGAAATTCCAAGTCTTGTTGATGGAAATTTCTAATCCTAAATTACTATTAATAGATGAAATAGATACTGCTTTAGATGTTGATGCTTTAAAAAAAGTTTGTGAACTTATTAAAAATTATTATGATACTCACTTAGATACAAGTATTTTAGTAATTTCACATTCTAACTTTATTTTTAATTACTTAAAACCAGATCGTAGTTATTTAATTGCAAATAAAACAATTATTAAAGAAGGAAACTACGATTTAGTAAAAGAAATTCAAAATGAAGGTTATGCTAAATATCAAGACAAAAACGAAAAGTTATTTGAAACAAAAACTTATGTTGATCCATTGAAAGATAAATAAAATAATATGAATATATATTGACTAAGAAATAAAAACGATATCAAAATTGTTGATAAATTATTTAATAACTATGAATTAAATAATTCTGATTCCGAAGAAATTTTGATTATTGATGTTTCACAATTTGATATAAATATTGATTGAACTTTTCGTTTATCAAATTTTAATAGCAAATTAAAAATTAATTATTTTTGTTTAAATAAACAAGATTTTCATAAGATTATTAAAATTTGTGTCATTCATGAAGTAGAACACACCTTTTCTTACATTAAATTTCATGGAATTGGTTTTAATAAATCAATTACTAACCTTAGTTTATGCTCAAAAAATAACATTAAACCTTTAGCAAGTATTTATAGTGAGCAGATTATCAAATATGTTTTAATGGATGATGCTATTTTTAGTGGTATACCAGAAATTGATGCAGCAAATAATAGTTTTACTAGTGCTCATAAATTATTAGTTGGTGGTTTAAACAAAGAAGAGCTATTTTATTTAAATTCTTTAGGAATTAATGAGACACAAAGTATTAATATTTTAATAAAGACTTTGTATCAAGCATTTTTATTAAATTTAAAAAAAGATGTTTATAGTGAATGAATTTGAAAAGAGGTGGAAACAAGTAATGTTAAAAAATTATAAAAAGGATTTTCCTTGATTTAAAAATAATAAAAATCTAGTTTATTTAGATAATGCAGCAACAACATTAAAACCTCAATGTATGATTGATGCAGTAACTAAATATTATGAAGAATACTCTTCAAATCCGCATAGTGATAATAAATTAGCAGTTAATGTATATAATCAAATTCAATTAACTAGAAAAACACTTGCTAAATTTATTAATGCAAATAGTAATGAAGTAATGTTTACATCTGGTGCTACTGAAGGAATTAATACAATTGCTAATGCTATGCAAGATATATTGCATGAGGGCGATGAAGTTGTATTAACTTATATGGAACATGCTGCTAATTTATTGCCGTGATATAAATTAAGAGATAGAAATCATGTTAAATTAGTATTTACAAACAAAAATAATATTGTTATAAATGAGGAAGAAATTAAGAATGTTTTAACCAGCAAAACAAAAATAGTAGCAATAACAGCTGCTAGTAATTTATTAGCAGATGAAGTTGATATTAAAAAAATTACAAAAACAATTAAAGAATTTAATCAAAATATTTTTGTATTAATTGATTCTACACAATATATTGAACATTTCGCTTTAAAATGCCATGATACTAATATTGACTTTGCAGTAGGAAGTGGTCATAAAATGATTGGACCAACTGGTATAGGTTTTTTATACATAAAAAAAGAATTATTAAATATAATTAATCCTTTAAAATATGGTGGTGATATGAATCAAGAAATATATGAAGATCATTTCACTTTTGCAGAAGGAAATCATAAATTTGAAGGTGGAACTCCTAATGTTGCAGCCTTGTTTGCATGAAAAGAATCTTTAGAATATTTAATGAAAATTGGAGTTGATGAAATTAAAGAAAGAGAAAAAAAATTAAAAGCATACTTTTTAAAGAAAATACCAAAAAGAGATGATTTTTTACTTTATACTAAAAATGTAAACACTCCTTTAATTACTTTTAATTTTTTAGATAAAAAACAAAATATAATTCCAAGTAGTAAGGTTGAAAAATATTTAGAAGAAAGAAACATCTTAACTAGAAGTAGTTTATCATGCGCAAGACTTGCACGATATCCATTAAAAACTAATAGTGTTGTTCGTGCAAGTATGCTATTTTATAATGATTATAAAGATATAGATAAACTAGTAGAAGCTTTATCTTCATTCCCAAAATAATATGAAAGATAATTACAAACATTATTTTCCTTGATTTAAGAATCATCAAGATTTAGTCTATTTTGATAATGCAGCAACAACTCTAAAACCTGCAAGTATGATTAAAGCAATAAATTCTTTTAATAGTAATGAACCATGTATTTTTTATAAAAATAAAAATTTTATTAAAAAACAAATTTTCGAATCAAAAAAATATTTAGCTAAATTTTTACAAGCTAATATGAATGAAGTGTTTTATACAAGTGGCAGTACATTAGCACTAAATATTATTGCTGATACCTTACAAGATATAGTTGAATCAGGAGATGAAATTATTGTTCATTATTTAGAACACGGATCTAATTTACTTCCTTGATATAGATTGAGAGAAAGAAAAAAAATTAAACTAATTTTTGTTGGTAAAGATAGCATTGAAATAAATGAAAATACATTTTTAAATGCTATAACTAATAAAACAAAAATTATTGCTTTTACAAGTGCTAGTAACTTATTAGCTAATTGAGTAGATACTAAAAAAATTATTCAAGAAATAAAAAAAATTAATCCAAATATTTATGTTGTTTTGGATGCAACACAACAATTAGAACATTTTCCAGCACTATGTCATGATAATAATTGTGATTTTTTAGTAGGTAGTGCACATAAAATTATTGGACCAACTGGTCTTGGTTTCTTTTATATGAAAAAAGCAATTCAAAATAATTTTAAAAATTTTAATTTATTAAAAGATGAATTAAATAATCTTGAAATAAATTATGCTGCAACTATTGGTTTTTTAGAATCATTAAAATTATGATTAAAAATTGGTTATAAAGCAATTGCTCAAAAAGAACAAAAATTAAAAACTTATTTTTTAAAACATATTAATACTAAAAGAATTAAATTATTTACTCCTAGTGTTGAATCACCATTAATTACTTTTAATATGTATGATGATGAAAATAATATAATTGATGGACAAGACATTGAGTTTTATTTAGAACAAAATAAAATTTTAGGTAGAAGTAGTTTATCTTGTGCTAAATTAGCAAGAGTTCCTTTAAAAACAAGATCAGTTGTAAGGATTAGTTTGTTTTTTTATAATGATTTAAAAGATGTAAAGAAATTAGTAAAGGCCTTAAATGAATTTAAACCAGGAGATGAATTAAATGGACTTATATAATGATCAAGAATTTGTTCGTAGCTTGATTATTAGTCATGCTACTAAACCAATAAACAAAATTACAAAAGAAATTTTAGCGAATTGAAATAACACAAAAGAAGCAAAAACAGTAACTGATTCTTGTACAGATGATATTACAATAGCATTAGAAATTAAAGATGATGTTATCATAAATGCTGGTTTTTATGGTCTTGGTTGTGCGATTAGTACTGCTACTACTGATATGATGTGTACTAATATTAAAAATAAAAAAATAAACGAAGTAATTAATTTAACTAATAATTATTTAACTTTAACTACCAACGGTAAGATTATTAATGAATCGTTACTAAATGACATGATTATTTATAAAAATGTATATAAACAAGCAAACAGGATTGCTTGTGCACAAAGTTGTGCATTAAGTATTAACAAAATATTAAAGGAATTAATACAAGATGGAAATAATTAATACTGGTTTTGGACTTAGCGAAGAAGTTATTAGAAAAATTTCTAGTTGAAAAAATGAACCTGAATGAATGTTAAATTTTCGTTTAAAAGCTTATAAAGCATTTTTAACATTAAGTTTACCTAAGTGGGGTCCTGACCTTAGTTTTTTGGATTTTAATAAATTTATATATTATTCTAAGTATCAAACTGAAAAAAAGAAAGAATGAAAAGATTTACCAGAAAAAATTAGAAATACTTTTGAAAAGCTAAATGTGAGTGAACAAGAAGCAAAATTTTTAAATGGTATGGAAACTCAATTAGATAGTGAAATGGTATATTCTCAAATTTTTGAAGAAACAAAAAAGAAAAATGTAATTTTAACAGATCTTGATTCTGCAGTTAAACAATATCCAGAACTTGTACAAAAATATTTAGGTAAATTAGTTTATAGTAATGAACATAAATTTAGTGCTTTAAATTCTGCTGTATGATCTGGTGGTACTTTTATTTATGTACCAAAAAATACACATGTAGAATTACCATTACATACTTATTTTCGCATTAATAATAAAAATGTTGGTCAATTTGAAAGAACACTAATTATTGTTGATGACAATAGTTCTTTACAATACATTGAAGGATGTACTGCACCAGTTTATAGTGAAGATAATTTGCATGCAGCAGTAGTTGAAGTATATGTTGGTAAAAATGCAAAAATGCAATATACCACAATACAAAATTGAAGTGATAATGTTTTAAATTTAGTAACAAAAAGAGCAATTGTTGAAGAAAATGGTTATATGTCATGAATTGATGGAAATTTAGGTTCTAGAATTAATATGAAATATCCAGCAACCATTTTAAAAGGACAACACGCAAGTGCTGAATGCATATCTATTGCTGTATCTCATAATGATGTAAATCAAGATACTGGTGCAAAAATGATTCATTTAGCACCAAATACTAGAAGTACAATTATTTCTAAAACAATAGCTTCAGGAAATGGGATTGCAAACTATCGTGGAATGGTAGAAATAAGAAAAAACGCAACTAATAGTTATAGTCATGTTAAATGTGATTCACTTTTTTTAAATAAGGAAAGTAAAGGACTTACTTTTCCGCATGAAAAAATTCAAAATAATACTTCAAATATTGAGCATGAAGCATATATTAGTAAACTAAATGAAGAAAATATGTTTTATTTAATGTCACTAGGAATTGATAAAAAAAATGCTAAAAATATGATGTTAATTGGATATATTGCTCCATTTTCTAATAAATTATCATTAGAATATAGTATAGAGTTAAATCGTTTATTAGAACTAGAAATTGATGAAGAGGATTAAATTATGATTCAAAAAAATGAAAATAATGCAAACGTTAATGATGCAATAACTCCAAGAGATAAAGATTTTGCAACATGATATGATGATGTTATAAAAGGTGCAAATTTAGCACATTATGGAAAAGTAAAAGGTACAGTTGTTTTTACAGCTAATGCAACTTTTATTTGAGAAAACATTCAAAAAGCTTTAAATAAGACATTTTATAATAAGGGAATTAGAAATGTTTTAATGCCATCTTTAATACCTTATAGTTCTTTTAATTTAGAAAAAGAACATTTAGAAGGATTTGCTCCTGAGATGTTTTTAGTAACAAAAAAAGCAATAGATGCACAAGAAATGGCTGATCCACTTGTTTTAAGACCAACAAGTGAAATCTTATTTTGTTACTACTTTAAAGATATTTTAGTAACATATAACCAATTGCCATTGAAACTTAATCAATGAGGTAATGTTTTTAGAGTTGAAAAAAACACAAGACCTTTTTTAAGAACTAGTGAATTTCATTGACATGAAATGCACAGTTTACATGCAACTGAAGAAGAAGCATATAACTTTATTAAAGAAATTAATGGTAATTATGTTGATTTCTTAAAAACTTATTTAGATATTCCAGTATTATCTGGAGAAAAAACAATTAATGAAAGATTTGCTGGTGCAGAAAACACATTTACTTGTGAAGCAATTATGCAAGATGGTCAAGCATTACAATGTGCAACAAGTCATTATTTAGGACAAAATTTTTCAAAACCATATCAAATTACTTATCGTAATGCAAATAATCAATTATCAATTCCATATCAAACATCTGCTGGTTTATCAACAAGAATTATTGGAGCAATTATTATGACTCATAGTGATGATTTAGGACTAGTTTTACCATGAGAAATTGCTATGAATCAAATTACTATTTGTCCATTAAGAAATGATGAAATAGTAAATAAATATACTGCTGAATTAGCAAAAGAACTTCGAAGTTATCGTGTATTTATTGATGATTCTAATAATTCAATGGGATGAAAAATAAAAGATCATCAATTAGTAGGAACTCCAATTTTAGTTTTAATCGGTTTAAAAGAAGCTTTAGAAAAAAAAGTTACAATTATTTATCGAGATAAAAATATAAAGGAAGAAATTTCTTACGCTGAATTTATTAAAAATATTCAAAATTTTGGTAATGAATACCACAACCGTTTATATGCTAAAGCCAAAGCTAGATTGGATGCAAGTATTGAAATTTGTCATACTATAGATGAAGTAAAGAAAGCTATTGCTAATAAACATTTTGCATTAGCTCCTTGAGGAGGAGATGCAAATGATGAAATAAATTTCAAAAAAGAAACAACCATTTCTCCTCGTTGTATTAAACAAGAAATCTTAGATTCTGAAAAATTAACATGTTTTTATACAAATAAAAAAGCAACTCATTGAGTATATTTTGCTAAAGCATATTAATTTTTTAACAAAAGAAATACATTAATAAAAGAATTATTATATAATCTTTACATATAGCAAGAAAATATGAATAGATTTACTGAAGAACAAATTAAAAAAATTAATAGTGTTTTAGCATTAAGCAATATCAATATTGATTTAACTAATGAAGAAAATTTAAATAAATCACTTTCTGATTTACAAATTGATTCTTTAAGAGTATTGGGAATTATTGTTAACTTAGAAGAAAAGTTTAATGTTCATATGGATGATGAAGAAATTGCTAAGGTTAAAAATCTTGGTGAATTACTAAATTTGCTTGCATCTACAATTAATAAATAGTTCTTTTATTGTAGGGGTATAGTTCAATGGTAGAACGGCGGACTTCAAATCCGCGTGTTATGGGTTCGAGTCCTGTTACCCCTGCCAAAATAAAAATTAAGATTTGCAAACAAATCTTAATTTTTTTTATTATAAAAAATATACTTTTTAATTTTCTAAATTTTTATAAAAAAATTGTAAAATGGTAGGTATTTTTTTAGATTCACATGCTATATATAAAATATCACCCATTTCCACTTTTTGAACCATGCGAGCAGAAATAATTCTATTTCCTCTTTTAACAGAAAAAATATCAATAAAATCTAGTTTATTATTGATTTCTGTCATTAAGATTCCTTCTTCATATTTATTCATAAAAACCTTAATTAAACTAAAACCAGCACCAATAAAATCATCTTGTACATCAATATGATTAGATAATTGTAGTGCTAAACTATTAGCTGAATTAATTTCTGGAGTAATAACAGTACTAACACCTAAATTTTTTAAAATTTTCATTTGAATATTACTTTTAGCATATGCAATAATGTTAGGAACTTTTAGTTCTCTTAAATTAGTACATATGTAAATTGAAGTTTCAAATTCTCTTACCGCTACAATTACTGTATTCATATCTTGTACTGCTAATGATTTCAATGCTTCAATATTTGTTGCATCAGCTGTTACAGCTGTATCAAATTTATTATTTAAACGATTAGTAACTTCTTGATCCTTATCAATAACAATAACTTCAGAACCTAATTTAGAAAACTGTTTTGCTAAAGATAAACCAAATGTACTCATTCCGATGATACAAAATGTATTATTTCTTGTCATATCTAAACTTCCATATAATGTTGTTTTAATTCTATCAAAAATTTAATATTTTAATTTTGTAAATAAATTATATATACTTATAATTAAGATATTAATAAATATATGATTTCAAAGAATAAATCTAAACAAAACAAAAATAGTTCAAATAATTCAAATAATAAGTTAAAAATTTGATTTAAAAAATTTTTAAGACCTAATGTTTTTCAATTTATTTTAATTTGGTATTTATTATTTGTCTTTATAGGTGCTGGTTTATTAATGGCTCCTTTTTCTATTAATTGAGGAAAAGTTACACAAGAAAATCATTATAATTTTATGAGTGCACTTTTTACAGCAACTAGTGCTTTTAGTGACACTGGCCTTGTTGTAACACCAACAGACACAACTTTTAAACCATTTGGTCAAGTTGTTATCTTTTTTTTGATTTTAGTTGGTGGAATTGGTTTAATTGTTGTAGTTTTATTAGTTTACAAAAGTTTTTTTCCAAAAAGAAAATTAAGATTTAACACAATTGTTTTATTGCAATCTGAACGTGGAAGTGAAACTTTAAATAACACAGTAAGATTAATTTTTTCGGGTGTAATTTTTATTTTAGTTGTCAATTTTATATGTTCAATTTTTTTAATGTTTTGTTTTTACTATATTCCTGCTAGACTTCCAGAACAAGTTGCTGGTTTAAAAATTTATAAAGACCCATATTTCTTAGGATTTAGTCATAAATTTGAACCTGTATATCATAATTGAGTTTTAGCTTTTTGAAATGCTTTATTTGATTCTGTATCTTCTTTAGATAATGCTGGATTTTCATTATTTGGTGAATCATCATTGAGTGCTTATAGAAATGGTATTGGTATTTCAGTTCAAGTTATATTAATGCTTGAATGAATGATTGGTGGATTAGGTTTTCCAGTTATTTATGAAACTTACCAATATTTCAAATCTAAATTTAAAAAACAACCATTTAAATATTCATTATTCTCAAAAATATGTGTAATTGGTATTTTTTTAGTTATTACTACTTCTACTTGTTTAACTTATACTTTTGCTTATACGGGTGAAAGTGCAGCAAATCCTTACTCATTAATTAATGTTAAAAATTATAGTCCAAGTGGAAAATTGAACACAATTTATTCTCCGTGAGGAATTAACCCTAGCGTAAATAAAAATTGAGCAATATTTTGAAATTGTATGTCTACTAGAAGTGCTGGATTTGATTCATATAATTTAAACCAAGATTCTGAATCAAATAAAATTCTATATACAATATTGATGTATATTGGTTCATCACCATCATCTACTGGTGGAGGAATTAGAATAACTACTTTTATCATAGTTATGTATGCATTATTTGTTAAAATTAAAGGGCAAGAAAAAGTATCAATATTTAAAAAACAAATAAATCCAGCAACTGTTAGTGATAGTTTTCTTGTTTTCTTGTTTGCTATTTTGTTAATATTAATTTCTACATTTGTTGTTCATTTTACATTTACTGGATCTTATAAATCAAACTTAAATAGTTATGTTAATGATTTCTTTGTTGTAAGTAGTGCATTTGGTACTTGTGGATTAAGTTTAGGTTCTTTAACAAATGATTTAGGCTGGGGTGGATTATTATTTTTAATAATTACAATGTTTATTGGACAACTAGGAGTAGGAACTGCTATTTTATCAGTATCAAGAAGAAGAGATAAAGATAAAACTTATAATTGACCGATTGAAGATGTGAGAGTTGGATAATGTTAAATCAAGAAATTAAAGATAAAAAAGATAAATTAAATAATAAAAATTCATTTATTGATAAGTATTTGATGTTTTTTAAAAAAACAATATGATGATGATTTTTAGGAATGATATTTGTTGTTTTTTTACAATTCTTCTTTATGCTTGTAATTTTATTTTTGCATAAAATAGCAAGTGGAATGAGTGCAATTGAATACATTTTTATAATTTCTAATATTTGTTTATTAAGTATTTTGTTATATCCTTCATATATTTATAGTAATAAAACATTTATATTAGCTATTGGATTTTTAATAGCTCAAATTTTATTTTTAGTTTTTCTTGTTCCTGTATCAATTTTTTATCCAGCAGATATACAAAATATAAGAACAAATAATATTTCTGCAAAAATTGTTATTCATCTTACAAAAGAACAATATATTTATACTTCTGCTAGTTTATGATTATGTTTTATTTTTATCGGTATAAGTTTTATCTTAAGTATATTATCTTACTACTATATTAGTAAATTAAGCACTAAACCTTGAAGAGTCAGAATTGAATCTGAAAGAGTTATTTCTAAACCTAAAAATTAATTTAATTTTTATTAATAAATAATTAGCACTCTTATTATTTGAGTGCTAAAATTTGTTGTATAATAAATACATATATTAAATGAGGTGATAAATATGGAAGCTAGTTTTGAACCAAATAGAGATAATAATATATTAAAAAATTATGCACGCAATTTAAATGAAGAAGTAAAAAAAGGTAAAATTGATCCAGTAATAGGTCGAGATGAAGAAATTAGAAGGATTATAGAAATCATTTCACGTAAAAGTAAAAATAATCCAATATTAATCGGAGAACCTGGAGTTGGTAAAACAGCAATTGTTGAAGGATTAGCAATAAGAATTGTTAAAGGAGAAGTTCCAGAAGAATTAAAAAATAAAGAAATTTATGAATTATCTTTACCTTCTTTAATATCTGGTGCTAGTTTTCAAGGTCAATTTGAAAAAAGAATTACTAATTTAATTAAAGAAGTGAAAGATAATGGTAATGTAATTTTATTTATAGATGAATTACATCAATTAGTTGGCACTGGAAAAAATGCTAATAGTAGTATGGATGCTGCAAATATGTTAAAACCAATGTTAGCTCGTGGTGAGATTAAATTAATTGGTGCAACAACTTTAAATGAATATCGTGAATATATTGAAAAAGATAGTGCACTAGAAAGAAGATTAAGTAAGATATTTGTAAAAGAACCTTCAAAAAGTGAAGCTTTAACTATTCTTCGTGGTTTAAAAGAAAGATGAGAATTATTTCATGGAATTAAAATTCATGATAGTGCATTAGTTGCAGCTGTAAATCTTTCTGATCGATATATTAATGATCGCTTTTTACCAGATAAAGCAATTGATTTAATTGATGAGGCTGCTGCTAAAATTAAAACAGATATGAATTCTTTACCAGAAAATCTTGATGCATTAAATCACGAAATTATTCATCTAGAAACTGAGGATCGTGCTTTAAAGTCTGAATCTGATGAAAAATCTAAAAGACGTTTAGAAGAAGTCGAAGAAATTTTAAAAGTTAAAAAAGCTGAACAAGAACATTTATATAATGAATGAAGTACACAAAAAACTGAATTAGAGAATGCTAATAGAATTAAAAAAGAAATCCAAAATCGTAAAAACGAAGTAGAAGAAAGACAAGCTCAAGGTGAATTTGAAAAAGCTTCTAAATTGCTATACGTAACTATTCCAAGCTTAGAAAAAAAATTAGCTGAAGAAGAAGAAAAAATTAAAAATTTAGGTACTCATCTATTAGTAAGAGATGAAGTTACTGAAAATGATGTAGCAGCAGTAATGTCTAAATCTACTGGTATTCCTTTAAGTAAATTATTAGAAAGCGAAAAAACCAAATTACTTAATTTAGCAAAAGATATTGAAATTAGAGTTAAGGGACAAGATCAAGCAGTAAATTTAGTTGCAAATGCAGTACTTAGAGGAAGAGCTGGAATTAATGACCCTAACCGTCCAATTGGTTCATTCTTATTTTTAGGACCAACTGGTGTAGGAAAAACTGAATTAGCTAAATCTTTAGCATATTGCTTATTTGATTCTGAAAAAGCAATGATTAGGATTGATATGAGCGAATATATGGAAAAACATTCTGTTTCAAAATTAATTGGTGCTCCTCCTGGTTATGTTGGTTATGAACAAGCAGGATATTTAACTGAAGCAGTAAGAAGAAAACCATATTCAGTAATATTGTTAGACGAAATAGAAAAAGCACATGTTGATGTTTTAAATATTTTTTTACAAGTATTAGATGATGGTACATTAAAAGACGGCCAAGGAAGAGTGATTAACTTTAAAAATACAATTATTATTATGACTTCTAATCTTGGTAGTGAAAATATTTTAAATAATGAAATTAAAAAAGCAGAAAAAGATGTCAAGAGTCATTTTTCACCAGAATTTTTAAATAGAATTGATGAAATTATTTACTTTAATCCATTAACAGATAAAGTAGTTGATGAAATTATTAAACGTTTATTATCTGATTTATCATTACGTTTACATAATGAAGATTATTATTTAGAATTTGGAGATAAGATTGCTCAAAAAATTCATAAATTTGGATATGAACCAATTTATGGAGCTAGACCTTTAAAACGTTACATTCAAAAAGAAGTTGAAAATCAATTAGCAGATATGATTATTAAGGGAGAAATTAAAAAAGATCATAAATTGTTAGTTGATATTAATGAAGAAACTAATAAAATTGAAATTTTAGATGATATTGATTTAGAAAAAAATGCAAATAAAGAAACATTAAAGAACACAAAAACTAATAACAAAAAATATAATTAATTTATAATTTCTAAAAACATTTACCTACAACATTAGTTGTAGGTTTTTATA
>JAHHTJ010000049.1 GCA_020024715.1 Mycoplasmataceae bacterium | reverse complement strand
TGATAGTAGTATGTTTAACATTCAATTAAAGAATTCTAAACCAACCATATTTAATTATTCAATAAACAAAAAAGATACTATTAAAAATGATCATATTATTTATATTGAAGATACATTAGAATGAATTAAAGAAGTTGAATATGATATTTAAACATTAATTAGTTTAATTATTTATTTAAAATTATAATAAAAATTACCTATGTTTATGAATAAGACATAGGTATTTATTTTTACTCTTTACTTGGT
Organism: Mycoplasmataceae bacterium; assembly: GCA_020024715.1. Lineage (GTDB taxonomy): Bacteria > Bacillota_I > Bacilli_A > Mycoplasmatales > Mycoplasmoidaceae > RGIG1987. Next base: position 4,581 of record JAHHTJ010000049.1, on the reverse strand, counting down.
ATAAGAAAACTATTACTATCAGTTGATTCGTTATTATCGATATTAATTTCTATTTCAGCAGTAGCACTTTTCTCAAAGTTATCATCATCATTATTCGTGAAAAGAATTTCGCTTAGTGTTTCATCTTGTATTTCTTCTTCATGTAAATCTTTTTTCTTAATAATAAAATAAACCTTTTTAGTTATTAATGATTTTGTTCAATTAATAATAATATATTTATCTTCTCATTGAAATTTCTTATTTCTTAATTTTTTATTTTGTCTTAATTGTTCTTTTATAAATTGATAAATAGTTAAATTATGATTTATTTTATATTTTAAATGCAAATGATTATTTAAGAAATTATATAAATTTGTATCACTAGAAACTTTTCAAATATTATCATCTAATTGTTCATAAGGAATGATATCATCATCACCTTCATCATAAATTGGACCAAATATTTCTTCAATAATATCTTCAAAAGTAATTATTCCTGCATATATTTGATCTTCTAAATTATTAACAACAATTGCAATATGCATTCTTTGAAGTTGCATCTTTCGCATTGCATCATCGATTTTTTCATTTTTACATATGATTAATGGGTCTTCGCAAATATCAGCAACATGAAAGTTTTCTGCATTTTTTTCATCGTTTCTAGGATCTAAATATTCTAAGAATTTTTTTAATATTGCAATTCCAATAATTTTATTATCTTTATCTAACACTGGAATTCTAGAAAATCCGTAGTTAAAAAAGGTATCATATGTTTGATAATAATTAGCATCATCATGAATATGAATAATATTAATTTTATTTTCAGTAATTGAACTTACTAAAATGTTAGGAAATCGAATTGATCTTTTAATTAATGATTCAGCTTCATCATCAATAACACCTTGATCATTCATTACTTTTACTAAATTTTGTAAATGTTCTTGTGTTGCTACAACATTATTTTTAGTTTTTACTATTTTTGTTAGCAAATAACTTAATGGTCAAAAAATATAATAAAAGAAAATAAAGATAAGAATTGAGTAATTATAAATACGAAAAGGATTATTTTTCGCTAAGGTTTTTGGTATTGAATCTCCAATAATTAATAGTATAAAAGTTAATAATCCACTAGAGATACCAGCTCCAAAACTTTCAGCATCATTTAAACCAGCTTCTTTACCAACTAAGGTAAATAAAATTGTTGACATTGCTGTTGCTCCAACAGAGCATAATGTTTCTGCAATTAAAATTGTATTTAAACTTATTAAATATCGACTAATAAAATATAAACCTAATTTAAATTTTCTTGTATTGTGATTTTTGTTATGAGTAAACCAACTTGGTTTATCAACTAATGTAATTGCACTTTCAAATGCACTAAAATATGCATAAAAAGCAATCAATGTTATGATTGCTATACTATATCCAATGAGTTCGGGGTAAGTGTCCATAATTTTGAATTATATTCTATTCTTTCTAAAAAACTTTATAATTTAATTATGCTAGATTTTTTATTTTTTTTAACAATAATGTTTATAATTCTCATTCCATACCTAATTGGTTCAATTCCAGTTGGTCTACTTTTAGCTAAAAGTCAACATAAAGATATTACTAAATTAGGAAGTGGAGGGATTGGTGCTACGAATGTAACTAGAAACACTTCTGGTACCTTAGGAATCTTAACGTTATTATTTGATTTTTTAAAAGGTTATTTTGCGGTTGTTTTTAGTGTTTTAATTTTTCATCTACTAATTGTTTATGATCCAAATTATTTTAGTCATTTATTTGCTATTGCTTATATTTCTGGATTTTTTGTAGTATTTGGTCATTGTTTTAGTATTTATATAAAGTTTAAAGGTGGAAAAGGAATAAGTACAAGCGGTGGTGTTATTTTAGCTATTACACCAATTTTATTTATTATTACTGCTCTTGTTTTTATTATTATTTTTTGTATTTATCATATTGTTTCTTTAAGTTCTACAATTACTGCTGGAGTTGCTGGAACGTTTTGTTTTATACCTTGATTTAATTATTATTATTTACAATTAATTAATAAACCCTATGATTATTATTTTCATAATATATTGCATTTAAGTACAATGTATTATTGAAATGTTCTAGGTACAAGTATTATTTTATTTTTTGTTTCGTTACTAGTTATCATAAAGCACAAAGATAACATTACGCGTTTACTTTTAAAAAAAGAACGCTTTTTTCAAATTGGAAAGGATGATAAAACTCAAGCAGATTGTATAGTGAAGAAAAATGAAAAGTAAAAAAAATAGGTTTGATGTTACATGATTCATGGATCGAAAACAATATCTAAGAACCCATGAAATCAATTTTAAAGTTTGATTTAAAGTCACATGATATGAAATATTTAAGCTAGAATCGATATTATTTAAAATCTTTTGATTTTTATTATGTTGTAGTATTTTAATTCCAATCAGTTTATATTTTGAAAATTGAGCTTTACATCTAACTTTTGAACAATGTATAGAAGCTAGCAATAATATTATTCAAGTAAGACCAATTGGAAATCCAGGAATTTTATTTAGTTTTTTATCAGATACTAAACCATGAGTTGTGTTTTTTTGCGAAAGTATCACTATTATAGTTACTAGTATTGCATTAATTTTTTGTCGTCCAAAATGATATTATATGATTCCATTATCCTTTATTTTTGTTGGTGCTATTATGAATACTGATTCTCGTTCTAGTGTTCATCCATATATTGAAAATTCATATTATTTTATGCAACATTTTTTAAATCCTGCAAGTTCACATTATAAAAATCACAATGTTGTAATTGATTATTGATTTTTTAATACGAAAGGTTCAATTGCCATATTTAATTTTAATGATTGTTGTGTAATTAGTGGTACTATTGCTTTTTTTACTTTTTTATTTATAAATATTTATATAACTTATATTCCTGCGTTAAAAAAAGAAAGAGAAGATGAAAAAATAAATAAAAATGATAAAACAAAAAATCAAATGAACAAATAAATATTTATTAGAAAAAAAAGTAAGAATTGATAAATATTTAACTGATGTACTAAATATTACTCGTTCTTATGTAAATGTTTTAATTAATCATAAATTAATATACGTTAATGAACAATTAGTAACTAAACCGGGGTGATTATTAAAAACAAATGATGAAATCATTTTATATGAAGAAGAAATAAAAAAAACAAACAATAATTTAACAATTACTTTTAAAATTATTTATGAAGATGAATATTTAATGGTTATATATAAACCTAAAGGATTATTATGTCATCCAACAAGTTTTTTAGAAACAGATACTTTAATTAATCAATTACAACAATATTATTTAAATATGAATTATCAATTAAATTTATTAAATGAAATGAGAAATGGTTTAGTGCATCGTTTAGATAAAGATACATCTGGTTTATTATTGATAGCAAAACAACGAGATGTTTTTAATAAATTAAAAATTGATATTGAAACAAAAAAAACAAAACGTTTTTATTATGCTATTGTTTTAAATAAATTTTTTGATGATACCAAACAATTTCAAATTAATTTACCAATTGATCATACTTCTTCATCAACAAAAATGAAAATAAGTAAATCTGGTAAAGAAGCAATTACCAATGTTCGTGTTATTAAAAATTTTAAAAATACAAGTTTAGTTGAATGCGAATTATTAACTGGAAGAACACATCAAATAAGGATTCATTTAGCAAGTATTAATCACCCAATTTATAACGATGCATTATATGGTAATAAAATAAATGCATTAGGACAATATTTGATGGCATATAAAATTATCTTTAATCATCCTGTATATAATAAAATTATGCAATTTGAAATTAAAATTGATGATTGAATGCAAGAAAAAATAAACGAAGATGAAAAAGAATTATAAATTATTAATAGATGTAAACTCTAAATATGCAACATTTATTTTATGAGATAATAATCAATTTATTAATGCATATTATCGAATTATCCAAAAAGATTTAACAAGTTTTCTTGTTAATGATTTAAGAACCTTTTTAGCAACAAATAATGTTGATATGATAAATATTGAAGCAATTTATTTTGTTAATGGTCCAGGAAGTTTTACAAATATTAGACTAGCTAATGTTTTAGTTAAAACTTTATGTGCTTTACATGAAGACATCAAATTATTATGAACTGATCGCTTAACAACATTTATAAATGATAAAAATAGTGAAATTATTGTTATGGATTCATCAAGTACTTCTAAATTTATTTTAATTCATGATTTTAATAAAATTATTGTTAAAACAAAATTAATAAGTCTTGAAGAATATCAAAAACTATTAAAACAATATGAAAACTATATTTTTCTTGATATTACAAACTTAAAAATTGAACAAGAAATGATTAATAATTATTTATTAGATAAATTTATACCTGTTAATTTTAGTGAATTAAAAGCAAATTATATGAAAGAACCAAATATTGATAAAAAAGTATTAAATAAAACTAAAAACGAATTTTAAGGATTTAATATATCTATTTTTTGTTTTGTAAAATGATTTTCTTTTATAAAGTTTAATACATAAAACAAATATTTCTCTTTGTAATCAAGATAGATAC
>JAHHTJ010000048.1 GCA_020024715.1 Mycoplasmataceae bacterium | reverse complement strand
AAATTGAAATATTATTAATATCATATTTTATTTAAACTTTAGATTCTTTATAATTTAGAAATAATTTAATTAATAAATCTTTGTTATGTTATCTATAAATTAATAGGTTGAAAATATGCTTATTAACTACATAAAATTAATAAAAAAACTATTTCTAATAAAGAATAAATCTCATTAAAAATAGTTTTTTTAAATTACTTTATTTAGTAATAATAATTTTGTTAATTTTATTACGTTGGCCTAATTTACACATTCCTCATCAGAATGTTAAAAAAATTAAATATGCAAAAAATGCACCAAACACTATACCAAAAACTCATCAACCACCAGGAGTATATCCATATAAATTATCTCAATTATTAAATGTATTTGATTTACTTAATAAACTAGTAATAATATTATGTAAATATTTTGGATTATTTATGTAATTAATAGAATATAAGTGAACATTACTATTTAAATTTGTAATGTTACCATAAACACTAAAATAATTTGGTGAAAAATAAGTTAGATTATTTGAATAAATATCTTTAATAGCACCATATCCAATTCCTAAATTGTGATATATATGAGCTAATTGAGTAGTATTTGGCATTTTGTTTAATACTAAACTATTTCCATTTCATTTTACATACTCAACATTATTAACACTGAATCACTTTTGAATCATGTGTTCAGCTAAGGTTTGTTTATTTCCTTTATAACTATTTAAGATTTGATTTGATATTTTAATAATTGAGTTCTTAGAACCGTTATTATAGAATTGTAAAAAGTGACTAACACCACCAACATATTGATTTGGATCACTTAATCCTAAATAGTTATAAATGTTTAATTTGTTATTAAAACGAATTTTTGCACTTATAAAAGGTAATGAAGTAAAATACACAAACTGATATGCAATATAAATTAATCCATAACCAATTACTTTACTACTAGGAGTTCCATGTTTCATTTTAGCAATAATTAATGCTCCAAATATAAAATCACATAAAGGACTAAACATATGGAATCACACAGTTCCAACTCAATCTTTAATACTTACAAATTCTGCATTTCTTATATCACCTGGAAGAAGTAAGGTATTAAAACCAATAAAAACAAAGGTAATGTATGCTAATGCACAAATTAAAAAATAATTTTTATTAAAAATTCTTCTATTATGTAAAAAAGCATATAATGCTAAAAAAGTTCAAAAAATTAAGTTACCTTGGTCAGTTAAATATTGAAAAGAATAAAATCAGATTCCACCTTTAATATCATAAAAAATAAATACGATAACTGGAAAAGTAAGCAAACAAAAAATAAAAGCAAGGATTCTATTTCAAGTAAAAAAATTAACTCAATAACCTTTTTTATTAATATTTTTATTTATAATCATGTTTTAATTATAAATGAATTTTAAGCATAAGAAAACAAAGTTATTTAAATAAATAACTCATCAAACAAAAAATGAGAATTAGTTAAACTAATAACTAAATTAACTTTATCACTAAAATACAACAAATTTTAAATAATGTAAAATTCAACCAATCCTTTTAAAGATTAGTTGAATTATAAATTATATAAATTATTATTACAAATTAAGCATTAATAATTTTTTTAACATCTTCTGCAAATTGAGCATTTACTTTTTCGTAATGAGCTAACATACGTTCAATTGAAGTTTTGCTAGCTAATTTTAAACTATTAGCAAGGTTAGATACTAGATCATCGTATTCAGTACCACCTTGTTTTTTTAATACTTCTAAAAATGCTGCTGGTTGTTTGTAATAATCATCATCTTGTGAATAATAACCTGGTGCAAATTTTTCATCAACCACTAAAGTTGTATCATCATGTTTCATAAATTCATATGCATCAATTGAATTAGGTTGATAATTAATCTTATGAATATGTTCATTTTCAGTCATATGTCCATCTGCCATGTAATTAAACATAGGACATCCATGAGGTTTATTTACACTTAATTGCATATAATTAGCTCCGATACGATATCTTTGTGTATCACTATATGCAAATAATCTACCAAGTAGCATTTTGTCATATGAAAAACCAATTCCTGGAACAATATTTGCAGGAGTAAAACCTGCTTGTTCAACTTCAGCAAAATAATTTCTAGGGTTTCTATCTAAAACCATTTCACCAACTTCAATTAATGGGTAATCACCATGTGGTCATACTTTAGTATCATCAAATGGATCAAATGAAGCGTTTTTAACTTGTTCTAGTGTCATTACTTGAATGTAAAGTTTTCACTTTGGAAATTCTTTTCTTTCAATTGCTTCATATAAATCTTGAGCAGCAAAACATGGATTTTTTCCTGGAATAATTGCTTGTTCTTCTTTAGTTAAATTCTTAATACCTTGAGCTGTTTTAAAATGATATTTAATGAAAACTTTATCACCTTTTTCATTAATAAAACTAAAGGTGTGTGTACCATATCCATTCATATGTCTAAATCCATATGGTGTACCACGATTACTAAATAAAATAAAAACTTGATGAATAGATTCTGGAGTTAAACTTCAAAAATCTCATTGAGCATCTGGATTATTTCTATTAGTAATTGGATCTGGTTTTTGAGTATGAATAAAGTCAGGGAATTTTTTAGCATCACGAATAAAGAATACTGGAGTATTATTACCGACAATATCTAAATTTCCTTCTGATGTATAAAAACGAACCGCGAAACCTCTTGGATCTCTTACTTCATCACTAGCACCCTTACTACCAGCAACTGTACTAAAACGTACAAATACTTCAGTTTTTTTATTAAGTTCTGTAAAAACCTTAGCTCTAGTGTATTTTTTAATTTCTGGATTAGTTAAAACAAAATATCCAAATGCACCACTACCTACAGCGTGAACAACTCTTTCAGGAATTCTTTCACGATCAAAATGAGCTAATTTTTCAATTAAATGATAATCTTCGATTAATGTAGGTCCTTGCTTTGATGCTGTTTTTGAGTTATCATCATCAACAACAGGTCCCCCATTATTATTTGTAAAAATTTTTTTATCTGACATATTATTTTTTACCTTCTTTTTATATAATTACATCACTAGATATTATAAAGTAATTAAATAAAAACATTAATTTAATAATTGTTTTAATGAATCTAAATCCATCCCAAAGATTTTATCTAATTGTTCATTTTCACCATGTTCTACAAATCCATGATAAGCTAATTTAGTAATTTTAATTTTAATGTTATTTTCATAAAAAAATTGTTCAATATCAGATGCTAAATTATTTGTTTCATTTATTCTTTCATAAATAATTATTTCTTCAAATTTTTGTTTAGTTAATCATATAAGATTGTTTTTATGATAACTATTTATAAATAATGCATTAATAAAACTAATATTATTAAGATAAAAAAAATTTTGCAAAATTTTTAAATAATAAGTACCATATGATATAAAACATTTTTTATTTAAAAAATTATGCTTTAAAATTTGTCATTCATTAATATAAATTGGGAATTTATTAATATATTCAATCAACTTATGATCATTAGAAGCATCTTTATTAGCATATCTAATTGCAAAAATAACCTTTAATTTTTGTTCAATAGATAATTTTAATAAAGTATAATTTTGTTCTTTTGTTAATCCAGAAGTAATAATTGTATTTGGAATACTTTTTAGCATTGCTACATCATAAATACCGGCATGACTACTACCATTTGATGATGCTAAATCAGCACGATCTAATAAAATGCTTATACCTAATTTTAATCTAGCTACATCATGTAATAATTGATCATAACATCTTTGAATGAATGTTGCATACGTATTAATGATTGGATGATAATTATTTTTAATAGCAATACCAGCAGCTATAGTTACTGCATTTTCTTCTTGAATACCAAGATCAATAAATGAATCAGGTTTTTTTGTTTTTAATAATTCAAAACCAGTGTTAAAAGTCATACTTGGACTAATTAATAAATAATCATCTTTTTTTCTATTTGCTAATTGAGTTGCTAAATAATAACCAATTGATTTAGTAATGCTATTTTGAATATTTGTATTATATTGATAAGAGTGATATGTTCCATCAGTATCTAAGCAATATCCATATCCTTTTTTTGTTTTAATATGAATAATTACTGATTTTTGATATTTATGTTTATATGCTTTTGCTCTTTTTAATGCTTTAACTAAATTATTAATATCATGTCCATCAACAACACCGATGTAATAATAACCAAGTTGCGTAAAGAAATTATCACGATTTTTCTTGTTTTGTAAATTTATTAAAATATGATGTAAACCACCAATATCTTGCCCTATTGACATATTATTATCATTAACAATAATAATCATTGGTGCTTTTAAATCAACATTAGCTTCTAAAGCTTCTAAAGCCAAACCATTTGCTAAACTTGCATCACCAACTATTGCGATAACATCATTTGTTTGCTGTTGTTTTTTTGTTAAACCATAATAAATACCAGTAGCAACACTTAAACTAGTACCTGCATGCCCAGCACTAAATTTATCGTATTTTGATTCATAAGGATCTTGAAAACCACTTAATCCTTTATATGTTCTAATTGATTTAATTTGTTTATATCTATCAGTTAACATTTTATAAATATAACTTTGATGACCAACATCAAAAACAATTTGGTCAGATAATGGATTAAATACTTTAAGTAAAGCAATAGTTAAATGAATCACTCCTAAATTACTAGCGAAGTGAACTGATCTTAGTTTACTAAGTTCTATCATCTCATCAATTAAATCTAAAATAAGTAAATCTATTTGTTTTTTATTTAATTTTGAAATGTCATTTGGCAAATTCAATTTATCTATAATACGCATGATATAAGTTTATTTGATATTAAGTAAAAT
>JAHHTJ010000047.1 GCA_020024715.1 Mycoplasmataceae bacterium | reverse complement strand
ATTAATGATTAATATTTTCTTTAAAAATAAGTTTATAAAATATCAATAAAAAGGAAATAATATGCAAATATATAAATGTATTGTTCATTATCCTAATGATGAAGAAATAAAAGAAGTTAACTTAACAGATGATCAATTTATTTTGCCACAATTAGAAAATTTAAATATTCCAATTGGTTCTGATTGTAGAGAAGGAGTTTGTGCTTGTTGTCAAGTTAAATTAATTAAAGGAAATGTTATGGATCATAATGGTGAAATGATTGATTCAAAAAAACAAGAAATGATTAAGGCTTGTATTGTATATCCAAAATCGGATTTAGAAATTCAATTACTTGATTAAATTTAACAACTAATATATTTATAAGTAAACTAAAAAGTAAACTAAATTTTTTTGATTGTTTTATATAAAAGGATTAATAATGATAAAAGTTAATAAAGATAAACCGGTAAGAACAAGATATGCGCCAAGTCCAACTGGATATTTTCATGTTGGTGGAGCTAGAAGTGCATTATTTAATTATTTGTTTGCAAAGCATTACAATGGAAGTTTTATTTTAAGAATTGAAGATACAGATATTGCTAGAGAAGTTCAAAATGGAATTGAATCACAATATGATAATTTATTATGATTAGGAATAGTTCCAGATGAATCAATGTTTAAACCAATAAATAAATATATTCCTTATATTCAAAGTAAAAAGTTAGATGTGTATAAAGAAGTAGCATATGCTTTATTAGAAAAAAAATTAGCATATCGTTGTTTTTGTACAACAGATGAACTAGAAAAAGCTAGAGAAGAAAGCTTAGCTAATCATCAAACACCAAAATACAATAGACATTGTTTACATTTAACTGAACAAGAAATAAATGAAAAATTAAAAAATAATGTTCCTTATGCAATTCGTTTAATTATTCCTGATAATCATAATTATGAATGAGATGACATGGTTAGAGGAAAAATCAGTATTCCAAGTTCAGCTTTAACTGATTTTGTTATTTTAAAAACCAATGGTATTGGTTCTTATAATTTTGCGAATGTCATTGATGATCATGATATGCAAATCTCTCATATTATTCGTGGTGAAGAACATGTTTCAAATACACCATACCAATTAGCTGCTATTGATGCAATTAAACAATTAGATAAATACAAAGATTCTTTACAAGATTTTGATTTTATTTATGGCCATTTACCAATTGTTATCAAAGAAGGTGGAAAAAAATTATCGAAACGTGATCATACTTTGAAGCAGTTTATTAGTGATTATAAAGAAATGGGTTTTTTACCAATAAGTATTGATAATTTTTTAGTTAATTTAGGATGAAGTTCACCTAATAACAAAGAATATTTTAATAGTTTAGAAGAAATTTTTAGTGAATTTGATGGATCTAGAATTTCTTGTTCACCATCAACTTTTGATTTTAAAAAAATGATTTCTATCAATAAGAAACATATGAGCGATTTAACTGATGAACAATACTTAAAACAAGTAAAGTCTTTTTTAAAAATTGATCTTAAGCAATTAAAAGATCATGAAGATGAAATATTGTTATTATTTAGAAAAGATTTAAGATATTTTAGTGATATTAATGAATTAATCGATAATTTATTAAACCCATCATTAATCGAAATTAATGATGAATTAAAAAATGTTTATGATAATGCTAAAAAACATGAATTAGGTACAAAAGCTAGTTTATTATTAAAAGCAATTAATGAATGAAGTATTGAAAATATTAGTATATGATTAAAAAAATTAGCTGAAGATACTTCATTAAAAGCAAAGCAATTATATTTACCATTGAGATATTGTTTATTTAAACAAGAACATGGACCAGAATTTGTAAAATTAGTATATATTTTTGGAAAAGATTATTGTTTAGAACAATTAAGTAAATTTGATGCAATTTTATAAGGAAAATTATGAATTTAAATGATAAAGAAAATCTAGAAAAAATTACTTTAGTAGCAACTAACGTAAAAACATTAGCATTAGATAGTATTACAAATGCTAATTCAGGTCATCCAGGAATTGTTTTAAGTGCTGCAAATATTTTAACTGTTTTATTTCAAAATCATCTTCGCATTGACCCTAATAATTTAAATATGTTTAATCGAGATCGTTTTGTAATGGCTGCTGGGCACGGAAGTGCTTTGTTATATTCATTAATGGTATGTTATGGTTATAGTAGTTTATCAGTTAATGATTTAAGAAAGTTTCGTCAATTAATTTCATTAACACCAGGACATCCAGAATCTCATTTAACAGATGGTGTAGATTATTCAACAGGACCATTGGGTCAAGGTAGTGCAGCAAGTGTTGGAATGGCAATTGCTGAATCACATTTAGCTAAATTATTTAATCAAGATATAAGTAATTTAATTGATCATTATACATATTGTTTTATTAGCGATGGTTGTTTTGAAGAAGGTGGAAATTACGAAGCATTATCAATTGCTACTAAATATCAATTAAATAAATTAATTTTTCTTTATGATTCTAACCATATGCAATTAGATGGTACAGTTATTTCAAACACAATAACTAACACTAAGCAATACTTTGAATCATTAGGATTAAATTATATTTATGTTGAAAATGGAGATGATTTTAAAGCAATTGATGATGCTATTAACTTAGCTAAAGCTTCAATAGATAAACCAAGTATTATTGAATTTAATACTATTCTTGGTAAAGGTAGTGTTTATGAAAACACTAATAAAAGTCATGGTACAGTTTTAAGTAACGAACAATTATTATCATACAAAAATAAAATTGAATGAAAATTTCCAGAATTTACATTATTACAATCAGTAATTCAAATTACTCAAGAATTTAAAGAAAGAGGAAAAGCTTGAAGTGATGAATTTAATAAAAATTTAAATTTATTGTATAAAAAAGATCCATATACATTTGAAACATTAAATAAGAATATACTAATGGATTTTAATTTTAATTACGATAATTTAAAAGAAATTATTAATTTATTAAATTTAAAACAAGATCATTCAACAAGAGAATTAAGTGGTTTAGTATTACAAACAGTGTTACAAGATAATCCAAGTTTTATGATTACTAATCCTGATTTATCATCTTCAACCAAAATTAAAAAAGCAAAAGATGGAAATTACGAAAAATGACATGAAGAATTTTGTAATATTCAAGTAGGAGTTAGAGAATTTGTTGCAATGGGAATAATTAATGGAATGGTTGCTCATAAAGGACTAAAAGGAATAACTTCTGCATTCTTATGTTTTAGTGATTATAATAAAGCTGCTTTAAGAGTTGCTAGCATTAGTCATTTACCAACTATTACTTTTTATTCACATGATTCAATAGGTGTTGGTGAAGATGGACCTACTCATCAACCAATTGAACAAATTGCTAGTTTAAGATTAATTCCAAATACTAATGTATTTAGACCATGTAATATTGATGAAATGATAAGTGCAATAAAATTAGCAACAATTGAAAAAAATAAACCATCAGTAATTATTACAAGTAGGCAAGAATTTAAGAATTATTATAGTGAAAATTTAAATGATATTGATAAAGGTGCATATGTTTTTGAAGATGATGCAAAAATTCAAATTATTTTAATTGCTACTGGTAGTGAAATTACTACTGCTATGGAAGTTAAAAAAATTATTCAAGAGCAAGTTGATATCGGAATTAGAATTGTTTCAATGCCTTGTTGTGAAATTTTTGATGAACAAGATGAAAATTATAAAGCAAAAATATTTCCTATTAATAAAAAATATATTTTTAGTATTGAACTTGGTTCTACGATGACTTGATATAAGTATGCAGATCATGCTTTTGGTATTGATGAATTTGGATTAAGTGCAAAAGCTGATGATTTGTATAAACATTTTAATTTTACTAGTTTTAATATTGCAAAAAAAATTATAAAAATATTAAATAAAATAGTTAGTGATTTTGCAAAATTAAAGGAAACATTATAATTTAAGATAAAATAATAACTAATGTTTTTATAAATTATTTAAAGGAGGAATTATGACAGCAGCTGCGATATGTGGTATTGTATTTGGAACTTTATTAGGAATTATTGCTGGTATTTTAATTGGTTTTTATTTAACTAAAAAATATTATGATAAGCAATTAAGAGATAATCCACCAATTACTAAAGAACAAATTCGTACTATGTTTGAACAAATGGGAAGAAAAGCTAGCGAAAAACAAGTTAATTCAATTATGAATAATATGAAAAATCCTAGCAGGAATAAAAAATAATTTTAATGAATTTAAAATTTCTAAAATCTGCACTTCTAGAAGATGATTGAATTCATGATACAAGAAAAGAAGTTGCATTCATCGGTCGAAGTAATGTAGGAAAATCAAGTTTAATTAATGCATTATTTAATACTAATATTGTTAAAGTTTCTTCAACTCCTGGTAGAACAAGATTAATAAACTTTTTTGATACAGATAAAAACTTTAGAATTATTGATTTACCCGGATATGGTTATAGTAAAATTCATGCTAAACAAGTATTAGAAATTAATAGTAATGTCACAAATTTTTTAAATAATCGTGATAATTTAGTATTAATTATTTTGGTTTTAGATATTAATGTAATTACACCAAAAGATATTGATATGATTAATAAGCTTTTAGAAATTCATCGTCCTTTTTTAATTGTTTTAAATAAGATTGATAAATTAGCAAAAAGTTATTTTGATAATAATAAACATAAAATAGCAGAATATTTAAATGTTTCTGATGATGTGTTGATTCCAGTTAGTGCTAAAAATAAAACATTCTTAAATTTGATTATTAATCATTTAAATAAAATATAAAGATGAATAATATTAAATTTATTATTAGTAATGAATTTTTACAAACAATTAATTATTTAGAAAATG
>JAHHTJ010000046.1 GCA_020024715.1 Mycoplasmataceae bacterium | reverse complement strand
TTCATCTTCTTTATCATTACATTTAATTAAAAAAGAATTAGAAAAGAATCATAATCTTAATATTTATTGTTTAGCAAATTATGAGTTAAATAATCTTAACTTATCATCTCGTTCAGAAATAATTCATTTACATTTAATAAGAAACTAATAAAACACAGGAAAATAATAAATATGAAAAAAAGTAAAAAAATTATTTTAAGTACTAGTTTAATAAGTTCTGGAATTATTGCAACTTCTGCAGTATCTTCCATATTAGTAATGAACAAAAATAAACAAGAAGCTAATCATGATACTAATGAATATAACAACCAAAATTCTTCTAATTCTTTATTAAAAACAACAAATAATAATTCTATAAATACTAATTTTTTACCACCAGTTTTTAAAAATGAAAAAATAGTATTAAATAGTAATGAATTTGTTCAAAATAATATTATTTATTCAATCATTAATAATACAAATGATTTAAAAATAATGGGATTTTATCATCAAAATAAAAATCCTAATTTAGTAATTAATAGTTATATATTACATGATGATAATTACTATAAAGTTGTAAGTATTGCTGATTCTAGTTTTTATAATTGTAATTTATCAAGCGTAGTTTTTCCAAACACCTTATTATCAATTGGTAGTTTAGCGTTTGCTAATAATAATATTTCTCAATTAAATTTTCCAAATAACTTACAAAAAATTGGTAATCAAGCCTTTATTGCAAATACTTTTTCTCAAGGAACTGTAATTTATTTACCAGCTAATACAACATGAAATAAAAATTGGGGTTTATCTCCGTTTGGAAATAGTAATAATTTTAGTAAATTAATTGATATGGTGCAATATGTTATTCAAGATGGGATGGTATATCAATTTACTCCTGATCAGTTAGCTTGAATTCCAGTATCTGTTCAACCTAATGTAATAAATAATATAAAAACTAAATATACTATTAAAAAATTAACTAATGCATATAACAAATTAGTTCCAAATCCTACAAGTAATCAAGCACCTTATAACCCTTTAAGAAATATTAATACACAAGCTTATTTTCCATCTAATAATCTAAATAACTACGGAATTGTAATCAGAAATGGTGGTTCAGATGTAACTGGAGTTATTAAATTTGATTCAAAAACTATGAAATTAGTTGTAGATAAGAATAATTGAAATACATTATTATTCAAAAGACCTGGATGAGAATTTAGTAATAATCATAATGTAATTTTAAAAATAGTTATTTATAATCCTACTACTCAAAAAACTAATATTTATGAATT
The DNA here is from genome assembly GCA_020024715.1 of Mycoplasmataceae bacterium. Taxonomy (GTDB): domain Bacteria; phylum Bacillota_I; class Bacilli_A; order Mycoplasmatales; family Mycoplasmoidaceae; genus RGIG1987. Next base: position 3,622 of record JAHHTJ010000046.1, on the reverse strand, counting down.
TAATAAAAATTCAAGAGTAAGTAATTTATATGTTGAATTAAATAATAAAAGTTTTAATTACAATGATATTATTGGCATAAATATTACTGATATGTTTGCTCATTTATGATGTGGATTTACATCAAATATTAATAATTCAATGAATAGTAATTTAAATGATTTGAATCGTTATATGGGTTTAAATTATTCATGAGATCATTACCATGGTAGAATGTCTTATTTTACTATTAAAGAAAGTGGGATTTATTTTACTCCATCCATTACTGTGGTTAATCCTATTAAAATTTTAGGTAATGATTTAAATAAAAATCATGAACATCCAATTGATATTTCTGGAACAAGTTTAGCAAATAGAAAAGTAGAAATCATTATTGGAAATAAATTAAAATATGAAACAACAACTAATAGTGAAGGAATATTTAGTATTAAAAAATGAATTAATACTAACTTATTTAATAGTTATAATTTCACTTCTAATACTGAAGTTGTAATTTATGTGCAAAATGCGAATCCAGTTTATACTCATTTATTAGGAAATAATCCTAGTGATTCTTATATTAATTTTAATTTTGCTGGTGTAAATGGAAGTGTTATTTTTAATGGTATAACAAATAAATGAGAATATTATACTGGTGGAATTAACTTTCCAAGTTTTGAAAATACTTATGGAACATTTAATAATTCAAATGCAACTTCTAAATTAAGATTTAGATATGCTAAAAAAACAATTGATACTGGAAAAAACAAAAAAATTATTACTTCTAGCATAAATTATGTTTTGTATGTCACAATTAATAACACTACATATACTTTCAAAGCAAAATCTAATGATCCATTTCAAAATTTCATTAATTGAATAAACAAATTACCATTTAACGGAAATGATCAAATTGTTTTTTCTGTTCCTAGCAATGATAACGATTTACAAATGATTGAAGCTCGTTCAAATAGTCTTATTATTCAATATGGTTATATTCATCAAAAATTTGATAACAAAAATATGATATCTTATGGTTTTAATGTAAATGCTTCTGGTATAAGTAGTTTATACAGCAAACATTTATCTGGTTATGGATATAATTTTAATCCGCAAAAATGAGTTATTGGAGATGGATGTATTATAACTGGACAAGGTGGTTCTGATGGTGCATTAATTACAGATTTTCAAAAAAAGAATTGATACAACCCAAGTTTTAGAATGAAAGAAGTAGTTGCACAATTAACAACTGGCTATGCTTCAGATTTTGCTAAAGCATTAGCTATTGAAAATTGAGTTGCACAAAATGTTCATTATACATCTAAATATGCATATGGACATACATTAAGAGGAAACTTTGAACATCTAGAAGGTGTATGTGCTCAATATGCTAATTTGGCTTGTGGAATGTTAAAATTAGCTGGTATTGTATCAAGAATTGTAATTGGTGAATGTTATAATCCAGGTTTAAAAAGACAATGATGAAGTATTGATCATGCGTGAACTCAATCTTGAATTCCAAGTTTAGGTGAATGATTAACTTTAGATCCTTGTTGAGACTGATTTGGTCCTTATGGTGATTTACAAAGTCAATTTAATATTGATCGTGCTAACATGCACATTTGTCTTGTTGAATGACCAGATAATACTAGTTATTTTAGTTATTTTACCAATCATGAGTATGAAGCTTTACAAAATTTAGGTAGATTCTTTAATATTGCTCCAGGTAGAAAATTATCAAGTCAATTTGCATATTCCACAGGTGCATGAATTGTTAAAGCATTACAAAAAGGAGCTAATGTTTTACCAAATCATTATTTTGTAAGTTATAAATCTAAATAAAATTAATTTGTTTTAATCTTTTTAATTAAATACAAATACTATTGTTATTTAAAAATAAAAAATAAAACCAGTAAAATAAATTACTGGTTTTATTCTAATTATTCTAATATTTATATTTTTATATGTTTTCTGTAATAAATTCTATTTGATCTAAGTTATAGTTTGAAATGTCAGTATCAGTTATGTTTTTTGTTTTTTTACTATATCTATCTTTTAGTGTAAAGATTAATTGTGCTAAGAAAATACTAAATCCAGCACATTGTCAGATTAATCCACCAATAGACATTAATGCATCATTTACGTTTCCAGTAGATATCATAATAATTGAAATTAACAATCCAAAGAAACAAATTCATGCTAAGTTGTTTAAAACACCTAAAGCAAATAATCAATAAGAAACTGATTGTCAGTGTTTTGTTCTAACTGATCTTATAAATTGAGGGATAAAAGGTAACATAACAATACCAGTAAAGATAAGTCCTAAAATACCAACTACAGTACCAGATAATCTTGCATCTAATAATGTAAAGTGAATTGTTAAAAATGTAATTGCAGCACATCAGTTAAGAATAATGATTGCGATTGTTCTATAAACAATTTTTCTTGCAAATTCTTTTTTAAATCAATGTAAACATATCATTAATGTTCCATCAAAGGCAATTGTTATACATTCTGCGATTAATGTAACACCATAACCACTTAAAGGTCCACCACCTTTTGTTGGTGGAGCAAATGCTGATAAGATAATTCAGCACATAATTCCGTAATGATAAATTCAGAAACTTAAGAAACTTATATTTCCAGTTCTTCTTTCTCTAAGAACTTTTATTAATTGGGGAGTACTTAGAATAATAATACAAATTGAAGTAATGATTGTAAATGCAAAGAATGCACTATGCAAGTGTTCAAGTAAAATCTCGTTATCCATGAAGTTTTTAATTAACTCTCTTTCTATTTTTTTTGTTTTTTTTCAAAATAAAATTTCCTCATTGAATATGGACTATATGTTCATATTAGTGTTTGGGGAAATTTTATTAATATACACTATTAAATTATTATTTTGTACCAAAGATTCTATCACCAGCATCGCCAAGACCTGGAATAATATAACCTTTATCATTTAATTTTTCATCTTCAGCTGCTAAATAAATATCTACATCTGGATGTGCCTTAGATAGTGCACTAATACCTTCAGGGCAACCTACAATTCCAACAAAAACAATTTTTTCTTGCTTGTGTTCTTTTTTGATTAAATCAATTGCTGCTATTGCACTACCACCAGTAGCTAACATTGGGTCTAAAACAAATACGATTGCATCACTTCTTGGTTGAGGCATTTTGAAATAATATTTTACAGGCTTTAATGTTTCTTCATTACGATATAAACCAACATATCCGATTGGTGCATTAGGTAATAACTCCTTAGCAGCATCTACCATTCCGATACCTGCTCTTAAAATAGCTACTAATTGAATAGGATTGCTAATTTTAAATCCTACTGCTTTATCAACTACTGGAGTTTCAATTTCAATTTCATTAACTTTTAAATGTTTTGTTGCTTCATACATTAATAATTGGGTTAATTCTTTTAAATTTTGTCTAAAAATTAATGTAGGAGTAGTAGTTTTTCTCATTCTAGTTAATTTATCTTGAATTAAAGGGTGTTTAATTATTTCTACCATTCTATAATCCTTTTTTATTTTTCTATCAAAGACATTTTATAATATTAATAACTAAATTAAAAAATAATTTTTTTACAAAAATAAACAAAAAATCCTTTTTGGCTTGCATTTTACAAAAAAC
>JAHHTJ010000045.1 GCA_020024715.1 Mycoplasmataceae bacterium | reverse complement strand
AATTTCTTTATTTTTTTAGATCTTAAAATCTATACTTTCCTAATTAATAAAAAAAAGCTATAGACTTGCTATCTATAGCTTTTTTATATTAGGAGGAATTATAGAACATCTTTATCTTTTTTATCACAAATTAATATAATTACTTTTTAACTGCTAATCAACTAACAGAAAATAAGATGTTTTTGTAACTGATGATATATTCTTATTTATAAATATACCACGTACTTGTACTGCATCTATAAAAAAAACACCAACATTTGACAAGAAGTTGTATGACTTTTGGTTAGATTAATTGATTATACCATAGATTTTTAATTTTTATCTAAAAAAATAGGGAGCTAGTTGCACCTAACTCCCTGATACCATGAATTTTGTCCATACTTCTTGGTAATTTAATTATATCAGATAAATATAGATTTATCAAGAAAATTTTGATATAATAATAAAAGCCATCCGAAAGGAGGTGATACAATGAATACGTCCATACTTAGATTACTTTTAGTGCTAGTTTTACTATTCTTGGTTAGCAAAGCTGCATATTAGTAGTCGGAAAATTGGCATAGAGTTGCACCTCTGTGCCTTTTTTCTTTTATATATTTAATTTGTTGTTATATCTAAATCATTTTCAAAATATCTATATTTCTCAAACATGTAATTTTTAAAACTATACATATCATTAAAACTTAAGTCTTTACTATAGTAATATACTTCACAAAAATCTTTATTATTTTCGTATATTACATTATATTTTTCTTTAGCATATGATAATAGTTCTTCAACACATTCATTGTAAAGATCAATTTCCTCTTCACAATTTAATTCTTCCATTGATTTTTAAACTATTTTATAAAAGGTATCAGAATCATCACTATCATTAGCAATTCCATATTTTTGAATTTCTAAATCTAAAGCTAATTTTGAGTTTTCTAAAATTTTTTCTTTCATCTTAGCTCCTCTTTAGAAAAAAAGCTGTCAAATGGCAGCTTTTTGGTATTTATCGGTCCTTCACTTTCGACTATATCAAGGTGGTGGAACACCTAGTATATTTGTATAAATATACTAACATTTTTTTCAATATGAAGTCAATGATAATCTTTTTTCAATATGATTTTTATCCTATTTTCTTTTTTCTCCCTCTTCTAACAGGTACATTAATTCTAGTTTCTAAATCTCTTCCTACAACAAATTTAATATACTTTTTAGGAGTACATTCTACTGCTTCTCCTGTTCTTGGATTGAAAGCAGTTTTTCTTTTTGTTTCCTTTATATGAAAAGTACCAAAATCTCTTAAGATAAGAGTATCATCTCTTTCAAGTGCAAATTTCATAACCTCGATAAAACCTTCAACTTCTTTCTTAGCTTCAGTATAAATGTGTATCTTCTTATACTTCATGTACATTTCAACAAGTTCTTTTTTTACCATAGTGTATCACTTCCTTTATTTTTTTATTTGTTCATAAATTTTATGTGCATTACTAACATCTTCTTCTATTGCTTCTAAACAATAAATCTCTACCATTTTTCTTGATATTATAGCCATTGGTAACATAGCTTCTGTGAAATTCATTCTATAAAGCTTTCTCATATAGATTTCAGCATCTATATAATTTCCTTTATTTAAAAAAGCACGATTATATATCGTGCCTTTCTTTTGTATAATAAAATTCAATATATTTAAGAATTTCTTTTTGAGCTTGTTCAGGAGTTTCAAATTTTAAACCTTGAATAAGCTTTTTTTAGAATCTATAAATTATACCTAGTGTTGCAATACTATTTAAATCTTTTTCAAATCTTGCTTCATAGCTTGTATATACATTCCATTCATCTTTCTCTAAAGATATTTTTAATTTTCCTGAACCTATATTTCTATCAAGCTTATAATTTTCTAATTCAAAAGTATCATTACTTATAGAGCTAAGTCTACCTTCTAAATCATTAGTATCTCTATGTCTATTAAAGTAACTTACTTCTAATTCTGTATTTAAAGTATATTCATTAGGTAATATTGTATCTTTACCCACACTTAAACCTACACCAGATTCAATTATAAAACTCTTAGCTTTGTCTATTTCTAATCCATATTTATTATTTTTTTCTTCTCTTAAAGAATAAATTGAATCATCAAATAAACCAATGTTATTTTTATGTCTTAAAAAGAAACTAAATTTAGCTCTTTTATTATCATCATTATTATCATTATATGTTTTTAGTTGCATTCCAAAATTATTAACATCTTCTCAACTTGAATTAAAAAATTTTAATTTTTGATTTGAAACATTATCATATGTAATTATTTCTCCAGTTTCAGAATCAACAAATTTATTATCAACAGTTTTGTTTTTTTGATTAAACTTATTTAATTTATTTTTAATTAATTGATTATTTCCTATTCAACATATTAAACTTGCATCAATTGCATGATGGTTATAAATATCTCTATCTTTTGGTAAATAGGTTTTTTCATTTCCTTCATGATCTTTTTTGGTAAAAATGTTATATCTAGCATAATTAGTTAAAGCACCATTAATTACTTTAACTTTACAATTTGGATAATGTTCATTTTTATCAAAAAAAGCTTGTAAATTATTTAAAACCAATTTTGTTGCATATCTTGTATCATTTAAATTTCTTTCAATAAATCCTAAACTAGAAGCATCATCTACATTACCTTTATAAAGCAATAAATCTCTTTTCTTTCTATCAATTAAATTAGCTTCATACAATTTATTAACATTTAATTCAAATTGTTTATATTTACCTTCAGCACTTAATCATAAATATGGTGTTTTTTTTGCTTTAGATTGGTTATTGTATGATTTAGTTAATACCTTGTTTGCAATAGAATCAATAAAGCAAAAAGAGTATGGTATTATATGATCAATTTCACATTTTTTTAGATCACTTATATCTAAATATTCACCATCATAAATGTCTTTTTTATCTTGTTGTAATCATAATTGATATCTTAATAATGCATCACCTTTAAAATCAACATCAAGTAAATCATATTCTTTCTTTATTTTATCTTTAAATTCTTTTTTGTTTTTTTGTTGTTCATTAATAAATTTTCTAGCTTCTTCAGAATTTTTTTCACGTGCCATTTCTATTACAATAGAAGCTAAGTCATATTGATCAGTTTTATATAATTGTAAAATCTTATTAAGTACATTTATAGTTTGATTAAATGATCTTTTTGTAACATTAGAAATAATTTCATCATTAAACATATTTTTAGGAAAATATTTCTTAGAAGATTGATTATTATTTATTAATTTTTCACGATTTTCTTTTATTTTGTCAGCAAAATATTGCATTTGATTTTCATGATGTTCAAAATTAAAACTTAAAAATTCTAACATCGCTTTATAACTAAAAGATGATGTTGCATTTAATCCTTTGATGTCATTAATTAATAAATCACATATTTGATCATATTTTTTGTCTTTGTTATAAGTTTCATTTAAAATTACACTTCTTTGTAATTTATCAGAAGGGGATTTAGCTAATATATCAAATATATTATTTACTTTTTCTAAGAATGAAAGATTTGAAAAATCAATATCATCTTTTGTAATCATATTAATATTTAATAAAAATTTAGTGCACAAAATAAGATTATTTAAAGATGAATTTAACTTAATATCTTCTTTAACCTTACCATTCTTATCTTTTTTAGTCGTAGAAGAAAAACCTGATAAATTATTATTTTTAGTAATTTCATCATCTTTTTTTAGATTATGTAACTTATTAATTGTTTTTAAAATGTCAGTTAAAGAAATATTGTTTTTATCATCAATTACTTTTTGCTTAATTAAATCTAAAATTGCTTTTTTATCATCTTTAGATAAATATTCAAAATTAAATTGAGGCAATCTAATTTGATAATTTGTTATCTCATTCATAAAACCAAACAATTGTGCAATTGGTGAATTCTTTAAACCTCTATTTTCTTTTGGATAAATGGTACATTTACCAATTGTTGCATCTCATAAATTATCTCCAACCTTAACTTTATATAAATTATCATTAATTTTTGCTATAACTTTATAATTGCTATTTTCAGATTCTGGATTATGATCAAAATATCTATATAATCCATAAGGTGTTACAGAATTAATACTACCTGGTCCTTCATTAAATGATCTTACTTTATTAAATCATTTATTCATATATTCATTTTTAAATTCAACAGGAATATCTTTTTGAATATCAAAAAAATGATTTAATTCGTTTGTTCAATCTTTATTACTTATTTGATTTGCAAGGGTTTTTATGCCAATATATCTTTTTTCAATTTTAAACATTTCATATTGGTTTTCTGAAGGAAATTTATTTTTATCATAAACAAATTTCTTATTAGTTATTTCTTCTTTATTTTTATCATCTTCATTTTCATCATCTAAATAAAAATAACCTCTGTGTTGCAAATAATTAAATAAAACAACCATTTGTTCATCTTTTTTTAATTGAACTTTTAAACCTTTTAATCTTAAGAATAATGGCATTTGTAAACTACCATCTTCATTTATAATCCCATTTTCAAGTACTTTACTTACATTTTGTAGTTTTTCAAAATTATCTTTACCAGAAACAAAATTATATTTAGCAAATAAATCTTTTATTTTATCGTTTCTAAATTTTAATCTTCTCAATCTTCTTCTAGTTGATCTGTAATTTCTACGATCAGCTGCTTTTGTTGTCTTACTATTACCATTAGCATCTTCAGAAAATAATCTAACACCCATATCAATAATTTGTGGAGCTTTTTTATCATCAGTTATATCTAATATAGATCACCCTACACTAGCAACACCAATATCTAAACCAATACTTATTTTTTTCTTTTCCATTTTTATAACCTTATTTTTATTAATTATAATTAATACTCAAATTATACCAATCTTAAT
>JAHHTJ010000044.1 GCA_020024715.1 Mycoplasmataceae bacterium | reverse complement strand
CCTAAATTAATTCCTCCATAATATCTAACAACAACCAACAAAACATTTTCTAGTTGATTTAATTGAATAAGATTTAATAATGGTTTTCCAGCAGTTCCTTGTGGTTCATGATCATCATCATATTTAATATATGTTTTATTTTCATCTATAAAATAATAGGCAAAACATATATGAGTTGCATCGTGATATTGTATTTTTAAATTATTTAATATTTTTGCTATTTCATTAAAATTATTTAATTTAAAAGAAAAACCAATAAACTTTGATTTCTTAATAATTAATTCTGCTGTTTGATTTTTAATTAAATAATTTTTCATATTATTTTTGGTTATTACATTTCTTTTAAAAAACTTTTTAAATAAATTTTTTTAATAAGAATGAAAGGAAAACAATCCATTAGTTTTCTTTTATCTTTTTCAACATAACGATAAGTAAAATCGATTGCTAATAATATAACAATAACACTAGCAACAATGTAAGATGTTGGAACACTTCATAAAAAACATCACATAGCTTTATTAGTATATGGGTCATTAATTTCTGCTAATGTTAAATTTTGATTTATTCATTCGTGGTGATTTATCACTACTGCACTAAAAATATATAATACTGGAATAAAAATTAAACATGAACGAATTAAACCAACAAGAACTGATAAACCTGGACGGTTTGACGACAAATAAATACACATAGAACCAATACTAAATGTATATGCTGGAACTTGCATTAACCATAATTGTAATAATCTTGTCGCTGAAAACAAAGCACTATTTGCAGTATTTTTTGTAATATGAAATCAATCTAAAATTCCATAAGTAATTGGATGAATAAATCCAATTATAAAATAAACACCAAAGCTTAATATAAAAGTTAATAAAGTACTATATCAAAATGTCTCTTTTAATCTTTTAAAGTTATTTGAAGCATAATTATATGAAAATAAAGGAGATACATATTGTAATAAACCAATAAATGTAATTGATAATAAATTAGTAATAGGCAAACAAGCACCCATTATTGATAAATAATATTCACTACCAGCATTCTTTAATAAAAAATCACTTATGATTGTTACTTGATTGGTTAATAAAATATCAGTAATCATTCATCCAGTATTAATAATAAATACTGTTCCACCATACATTAATAATTCTCATGAAATGTGAAATTTTAAATATAAATATTCTTTTTTTAGTGTTTTTAATGAAATGCTTGTAACTATTTTTTTAGAAAAACTAACATATAAAAAAGATGCTATTACTTCTAAACTTCACCCAATTAAAGTTGCAACTGCTGCACCATCCATACCTATTTGTGCATAATAAATTAAAATAAAATCTAATAAAATATTTACTGTAACTGGAATAATAGTCATAATTGTAACAATAATAATTGCTCCATCACTTCTTAAAATTGTTAACATTAAACTAGCAACTGATGCAATTATTAATCCAGCTGTTATTATAAATAAGAAGTCTTCAGCTCAATTAATAGAATAAGTTCTAACTAAATTAAAATAGTTATTTCAAATATTTGTTACATTTTGATTATCATTATCATTTGCAAAATTAACTAATTTAATTTTAAAAGAACTTAATGAGTGTTGAAAATGTACAAGGTGTGTTAGTAAGTTATTATTATTAACATTTAATAATTCATTATTTGTAATACTTATATATGTTAATGGATTAACTTTAATAAAATATTCATAATTTTCATATTTTTTTAAAAAGTATAGATGTTCATATATTTCATTGCTATTATTTGTAAAAATATAATTATCAGTTAAATTATTGTTTGATAAGACTCTAGAAATATGTGTTATTGTATTTTTTAATTCTGAATTAGAAATATGATCATATGCTGCTTGTGCAGGAATAACAAAAGGAATTAAAATAAAAGTAATTATAGTACCAATCAATGTTACAAAAATTGTACCATAGAATGAATTTTGTCAAATATACATCGCTTGACGATAATCACCTTTTCCTAAGGCTTGAGAATATTTAACTGAAGCACCAACTGAATATAATGCTGGAATAATAAATGCAATATCAGAAATTCCTAATGATAAACTAACAGCAGATCGAACAATGCTATCTGCATTATATATACCTAAACCATTTAAATTAGAAATTGCTAAAACTAGATTCTCTAATCCTTTACCTTGATGGTATCGTTGTGAAATAATATGCATATACAATTCATGTAAACTAATATTTGTTTTAGCTTGTAATGAAATATTATTTAAAATTGGTTCAAAGATATTGTGTTCTGGTAAAAAAAATAAATTATTAAAGCAAAATCTACTAGTTTCTGGCATAAAATTTACTAACATCAATTGATCAGCGAAAGTAAATAAACCTAGAAAAAATGACATTAATACTCCAGTAATGCCAACTTTCAATGTCGCTTTCCATACCGGCATTATTCCATATAAATAATCAGAATTTGAATGTTTAGAAAAACGTTTTTTAAATTTTAATTTCATGTTTGTGTTGTGTAAAAAAATAAAATTAATAATTTACAAGAAATTAATTAATTTTATTTATTTTACTATATTTATTTTTTAATTACTAAAACAAATTTTAAATTAAAAAAGGTTTGGATTTGCAATAATTTTTTGTTTGAACCATGATTTTTTTGAATGTGTGGAATCAATACCTCATAATGCACCCTTCATATAAATAACTAGAATTGTTACAAAGAATTTAAAGAAGGTATGTAATCTGTTTACTAAATAATAAACATAGAAGTTATCATAATGAATGTCATGTAAGATAATTAATGCCACAGCGTTAATGAATGAAATTAATGAGTCTGCAAAAACAATAAACTTACTACCTCCAGATGCTAAGATGTAATATGTCATTGCAACACCTGTATCAAATAGAACCGCGATTGCATATATTAATTCCATATTAAAACAAGCATTTCATAGTTGTTGATATGTACCAATATCTTTTGTGATATAAGCGCCATGAACTTTAAACTTCATAGAGTACATTGCATCAGGACTTCCACTATAAATTAATCTATTAATAAATGCACCATAAATAATAATGATAACAGCTAACATAAAACCAAATAAAATTGATCAGTTAGTTAAAATTATGGAGTTGTGGTATGCAGTTTGTTTATCACCCGCACCAATATAATAAGCAACAAAATATTGTGGTAGTAAACTAAAACCATTATAAATGGTAAAGATATAAGTTGAAATTAATGATACGTTGGCAAAAATATGTTTATAATATGTTTCTGCCATTTTTAAACTTTCTTTTGGATCAGTTGGTGCTTTAATTCCGTTTCAATCTCCTCAATATCCATGGAAGTTAGTACCATAAATTACTAATACTAAACTCATAATAGCATAGAATATTTGATCTAACAAAATTACTCAAGCTAATACCATTACTTGTTTTAAACGATATCATGTAACTTTAAAACCTGTTTGAAAGAATAAAATATCTCTTTCGTAATCTGTGTATTCTTCTCTTGCTATTGAATGCAATGGGTAAGATTCTGGAAATCTTTGTGGTTTTTTTCTTGTGCTATTTTGATAATCTCTACTAAATTTGTTGATACCATTTCAAGTTTTAATAAAGAAATTAATAAAATGAGCTTCTCATACCTTAAAATGCGTTGGAAACATTGTGTATATTAATAAGAATAATGGTTGAATTATGAAATATCCAAAATAAATTCCACCAATTCCATTCATAATATTATTTAACTTAATTTGATCAGCAGCTGGTGCTAGTGTTAAATCACTAGAAACATTAACATGTGTAGCTACTAAATATGATGGATAAATAATAATAAAATAGATGAAACCCACTAATGAAGAATAAAATAAAGCTCTTGAACTTTTCATAGAAGCTAATGTAGGAACATATAATCATAATCATAAGAAGAAAAAACTAGTTGCTGAAAATCATCTAATTAATTCTATTGAATAATTTAGTTGTACTAAATCAGTTCCAGTAATTGGAGGTGAATATTGTCAAATCATTGAAATTGCTATTTGTCTAGCAAAAATTTCTTCTAAGACTAAACTAATAACACAAGCAATTAAAGAAATATAAGTCGTTCATCTTAGTACTTCTTGTAATTTAGCTTTGTTATGTTGAGCTATATAGTTACCAATTGCTGGGAAAGCTGCATACACAAATGAACATACAAGAACATTTATGAATGAATACATATATGTTGTGTAACTAACACTCAAATAAAGTTGGTTACCAATTTTATCATTGTTATAAAATCCATTAATCATGGTGTTGAATAAAATTGGAACTAAGGCAGTAAATAAACCTCAAAACAAAGAAGGGAAGATTAATCTTAAAAATGCCTTTATAAATTTGCTGTTGCCAAAAATTTTGTTAATAAATTTAGCATGTTTAAATTGAACATCATTAAAACTAAAGTCTTGAATAATATTATGTGTAGTAAAAGACTTAGAGTTAGCTGTAATTAAACTTTTTGAATAATTGTCTTCTCTAAAAGACCTTTTCTTGCTGGTTTTTTTTTTCATTTTTCTCTTTTTATTTTGTTTTTACATAAATATTATATAAATTTTTAAACATAAAAAAATAAAGAATATTTGACTGAATATTAAAAAAAATAGTAATATTTATGACAAAACAAAAACTTATATTCCATAGGAATATAAAAAAACAATCAAACTTCAAAAGAAACTAAAATAAAAATGCAAAAAATGTTTCTTTAAAAGAATCATCATTAAAATTAACTGGTAATTAAATAATTTTTTTTCAATTACTTTCATACAAAAACCTACCTATTACTAGATAATTCACTAACAAACTTATAGATAATTGAAATAAATTATTAACCTACATTATTTCGGTGATTTTGTAATTACAACTAATTGTTTCAATTGCATTGAACTTACA
>JAHHTJ010000043.1 GCA_020024715.1 Mycoplasmataceae bacterium | reverse complement strand
AGGTACTGAAAGAATTTAGTGAGTTTATACGACTACACTTTTCTTGACAATTCCAAGCGTTTAATTTGCCGAATAACACCACACGTCACTTTCTCTTCATATATCCGCCACATCTACTATAGTTAATTCCGAGTAGTTATTGGACTTTGACTTGTATTGCAGTCTTATCCTTAACCATAGCATGATGTAATTCCTGTTCGTCAGACCAGAGATTTGCATCCACCTTCCTTCAAATTCGTGGTCACCCGCGACACCCTTGGTCTTGGCTGTATCCTTCCCACTACCAGGGCGGATTAGGGACTTTCACCCATTAGTGACGTGCGCCGCAAGTCGCATCAAAAAAAGAGCCTACAGAGGCCTGTCCACATCTGTAAGCTCTTTTTCATTTTCAATTTCACTTTTATTTTCATTTACTTTACTTGTGTTAGTTTGATTTTCGCTATTTACTTCTGTTTGCTTGTTTAAAGCTAATTGATTTAATGATAATGCTTGATTTAAACTAATTTCAGTATTATTTACTGTATTTTGATTATTGTTGTTATTAATACTATTACCAGTTAAATTTGTATTTTCATTAGTGTTATTAGAAGTTAAAGTATTAGTATTATCATTGTTTAAAGTATAGTTTCTATTTATAGTTTTAGTTATTGCTAAGCCAGTTGATGCGTAAGTATCTAATTTTTTAAGATAGTAATTTAAGCTAAAACTTTCTTTCCATTTAGAAAAAATATAATTATTAATTTCATTTAAAATAGCTGCTTGAATAAAACTTTTATCATCAATTAAAGCATTATAATAACCTAATTTTATTAATAAATTTTTTAAAGAATATTGAAAATTGATTGTGACATCATTAAATCAAATATTATTAGGGTCTAAATTAGTTTGAAGAGTTGTTATAATTGCTTGAATTCAATTATCCCCCATTACATCATTAATTATCATTTTTCTTGTTCCTTTTCACTTCTATCATTTAATTTATTAAGTGTTAAACTTTGTTCCGCTTGTGCTTTCGCATTATCAATTATTTCATCAATATAACTAACTTTAATATTAAAATTGTTTTCTAATTGTGTTAAAAATTCATCCACAAAACTATTTAAATATTTTTCTTTAATTATTGTTAATTGTCCAAAATTACTTTGCTGACTTGCTACATCTCTTTCTTTATCAGTTGTGATATCTTTCGTAATCATATTTAATAAGTTAAAGTCCATTCAATTTTTAAAATTTTCTATAAAAGTAAAAATAGCTTGTAAGATATTATCAGGAGTTTGAAGTGGAGCTAATTCTGTTTCTTTATCTAAAAACAAGCATGGATTGCCTAAGTTGAACAAATCTTGTTTTAATTTATTATTATTAGCAGCTAATTTTTCTGTAGGGATTTTAACAGCTAATTGCTTATTTAAATATTTTGTTTGACTATCTAAAATTTTAAAATAATTATTTAATTTATTTAAATAATGCCAGCAAATTACTCATAAGCTGAAGTTGTTTTCGTTAAATTTATAAATGGCTACATCTTTAATTGAATAATTTAACTCTTTACTATCTTTATGTTTGATATTAAAAATATTAATTTCTTTCCCTTTAATTATATTGTTTTCAATGTTATTAATTGTCATAATTTCATAATTTTTTGTTAACGCAACAATACCATTTAAAGAACCATAGTATAAAATGTATGGCAATAATATTTTTAAATCTTTATTTTCAGTTATAAAATCAATTCTTTTTTTAAAATATTGTGCACGCTCTAAAATTAATTGATATAAAAAGAAATTAACATTACCATCGTAATCTCCATTCATGTTTGGGATTTGGTTTAACATTGATTGTTTAACCATGATATTCTCATTGACTTCATAGTTTCCATTTTGAAGAAATTGATTATTAATATCAAAATCAAATAAAGGAGCTTGCGCTACTTCCGCTAAATTATCTAAATTATTTAAATTAATTTGTGCTTTTAATTTTTCATATTCTAACATAATTTTGGTTCTATCTTCATCTAATTCCATTAATTTTTTAGTTGTTAATTGTAATTGATTTTTTAAATTATTTATTTCATCTTTTTTCATTTTTATTCCTTTCTAAAATAAAAAATATAGCATTTTAACTGCTATATTTATTATAAATTATTTTTTAATTTGAAGTAGTTGAAGTAGTAATATTTTTTATAGTTAAATAATTAGTTTGTGTTAAAATACCTTCATCAAATTTTAAAATACATCCTTGCTTTCATTGGTTTAAAAAAGGTAAATAGCCTATTTGTCAACGTCCTAATTTCACCATTGAGGCTACTAAAGTGTTAGTTTCATAATATTCATCGTAATATTTATGATAAGTTAATGCGTCTTTTTCCATAATAATAATTGTGTTATCATCAATTAAAGGATTTCCTAAATTTCCAGCATTTTGAGTAGAACCTTGAGCTACTTGAGATGGTAATTGAAGATTAGAGCCAGCAACTACTACTTTAACACCGCATAATCTAGTTAATCTATTTCCATTAAATTCAGCATCAATTTTTTCCATTCCTAAATAATTTGAAGCTAATAAAGTTTTTAAAGAAGCTGAAACTTTCACTGAGCAAATAATAATTAAATCCTCTAAATTAGAAGTTTTTAAATTAGGGATTAAACCGTTTTGAGTATTATAATTAATTCAAGGCATTTGAGAACCTAATAGAAAACTTGTAGGTGTTGTATTTTGTTTATCTAAATAATTAATAGTTGTTTGAACACCAGCAACTCCTGCTTCATAATTAAAACCTAAATTAAAATAAAATCTAGGCTGTCTAATGTATTCTAAAAGAGGTATAATTTCATTCTGCAAAGCCTCCATCAAATTAGAAGGAGGTATATAATTAATATTTCAGTTTGCTGAAGCATTAGATTTACCTGTTTCATTGCAATAAAAAGTATTAGTAAAATAATTATTTTGAATAAAATAATTAAATAATTGATTTCCTAAATAATAATAATAAAATTTTCGGCTATTAGCTAAATTTTTTTCATATAGAGTTAAAATTTCATTTGCTTTAATAGGACTTAAAGCACTAAAACTGGTAAAAGTATTAGGTATAGTAATATTAATTGTTACTCAAGTTTGAAAATTACTATCTATATTTTGAAAAGGGATATTTGAAGCTGTTAAATTAATAAAATAGCCATTACTAAAACTTTCTCCAAATGCAATAGTTCCAGCTGCTTGTGTAGAAGTTTGATAATTAATAGGTGCTGATACTCCCACCATGTTATTAATAGTTTCAATATAACTAAACCCTGCCCCTGCTTCAATAGGCTCACCTTCAATAAATAAATCACCATAAAGCTCTTTAAAGTCATATGACTTAACAAATTGCTTAGCAATAAAACCAAACAATGACCCAGCTAAAGTGTTTGTATTACCTGTTTGTGCGAAAAATTGCACTACATCGCTAAAATTTGAAGCGTTTTGACGAATAGAATTAGCTAAATTCGTTTGGTTCTTTTCTTCTAAACTTCTTGCACTTAATTCAATTAATTGTTTATCTAATTCTGTTGAAGGTTTAGTAAATTTAATTTGTTTGTTTGCTGCCATATTTTTCTAATCCTTTAATTGTTTTTAAAGTTTCAATTTTATTTGAAATTTCTTTTAAAGCTTGTTCTTGTTTTATAGATGTTTGATAATCATTATTATTATTTTTATCAAATAATAAGGTATTTTTCATACTTTGTAAATAATCTTCCATTTTTTCAATTTCTGCAATTCTTTTAGTATCTTTTTTCTTTAATTTCTTATTTTTAGCATGCGTTTTAATTTCTTCTTTATAAAAATTTAAAATAATTCCTAAAACGCCCATAATGACTGCTAAAACTACACCAATTAAAATAACTAAATACGTGTGCGTTTGTAAAAAATTGGTAAAATGTTGTAACATTTCATGCGCTTCTTGTTTATTCATGTTTTTCTTCCTTTCTATCTTCTTCTACTTCTTTTAATTCTTCTTTACCACCATCCTTTATATCTTTTACATCTTTTTCTTCATCTTTCTTAAATTCTTCTTTTGAAAATGTATGATTTCACAAATCTTGAACCATATCGTGAATTCTTCCAATTTTATCATCATCATCTTTTCCGTATGTATCTTTTCCTTCCTCAAAATCCTTTGATGCATTTTTATGCTCTTCTTCTAAATATTTATCTAATATACTCATATATTTTTCTCCTTTTTACATATATATTATATAATTAATGAAGCCTTTTTATAAATTTTTCAGTATCAAAAATGATTGGATTATAATGAACATCTCTTTTAATTGTTGTTGTAAAAATACTTAAATTTTCATCAAATTGTTTAGGTAAATAAGCTTGACTTACTTTTAAAACATTAAGCCCTGCAGTTACTAATCAATCTTTTTCTTGTCAATAATCTTTATTTTTTACTCCACAATATACTTTAGCTCTAATATATTTAAAATAATTTACTTCTCCTTCAAATTTTCATAATCCTAATTTATTATCATCAATTAAATTTTTATCTTCAATTTCAAAATTAGTTTTCATACTATCAGTGTCACAATAATAAATAATTCTTTCAGGATAATTTGCGCATAATTTTAAAAAACTAGAAATTAAAAAAGCTCTAGCTAAAGAAGTTATAGCACAACCAATAGGAGCATAAGTATGATTAGAATATTTATAACTAATAAATTTTAAATTAAAATTAGTATCACGTTGATTTGCTAATTTAATTAATTCTTCTTCATTATCATAAATATATTTTTCACTAAAAATAATTTTAGGGATTTCTAAAACATGTTCTGGCTTTTCACAAAATTTCCCATATAAAGCATTTAAATTTAATTTAGCAATAGTTTTATCAAAATGATTTGAAGCATTTTGTTTTAAAGCATAATATTTATCAATAAAAATTTTTAAATTTTCTTCTTTTTCAAAAACTATATAT
>JAHHTJ010000042.1 GCA_020024715.1 Mycoplasmataceae bacterium | reverse complement strand
ATTTTCTACATTCTCTTAAGGTAAACGTTAAATAAATATTGATAGTAACTGATTAATTACATAATAGACATTTTCAATATAAATTTTTGTCTATGAAATAATTGATAGATAAAATATAATAAAAATCATATTTTTCAATCAAATAATAAAACAAAAAACTTTCTAGTTTATTATAATAATTAAGATATATAAAAAATTGATTTTAATTATTTATCACTTAATAATTTATAAAATTGTTCATAATTTGAAATCAAGTTTAAAAAAATAATACTTTTTTTCAGTGATGATATAAAAACAAAATCTTGAAAGGAATCATTTTAATGAAAGCAGTTATTAAATTAATTAATGAACATTATTGAAATTCTAAAACAGAACCTATTTTTACCTTTTTACTTCCGATCTTTATTTTAGGGATTTTTAGTAATATTTCATTTAGTGGTGGTCCTGTAACAATTGTTACTGCTTCAGCATCAATTCCAGGATTAATAGCATTAATGATTACATCAAATGCAATGCAAACAGTTCCAGCATCAATTCAAAGTTTTAAAAACTCTTCTTTATTTAAAAGAATTGGAGCAACTCCTATTAAACCATGGATGTTTATAGTTGGTTGTTCAATATTTTATTCTTGTGTATTTGCTATTGAAATTTGTTGAATGTTATTACTTGTAGTAATTTTCTTTAGTGGAAGTAATATGCAAATTTATCCAGTATTTGGAGATATGAAACCAATTTATTATGATAAACCAAGCTTTATATATATATTTAATCATGTTAATTTTGGGGGATATGTTGTTAGTCAAATTTATACAATTATTTTAGCTATTACTATGGGTTTATTTATTGTTTCTATAACTAAATCAGTTATGGGAGCACAAGGAATAGGAATGATGATCTTTTTTTGATCAATGTTCTTATCTGGTCAATTAATTCCATTATCATCAATATTAGGCAATAACACACTAACAGTATTTAGTTATTTTTCACCATTTAGATATACCAATGGTTTACAATTTGAATCATTTGTTGAATCTAATCAAGGAAGTAAATTAACTGTATTTACTTATAGCGATAATGGTTGAAGTCCAGCAAGTTGAAGTTCGTTTAATTTAAATCGTCCTATGTTTGAACCAGGAGATTTTTGAGCTAACTGATTTGTTCCTTTAGCTTTAATTATTATTTTTGTTTCAATCGCTATTAAAAAACTTCGTTGAGGTAATAGATAATGAGTTGATTTAAAAGAAAAAAAACAAATAAAAGTAATGATCATTTTGATATTGTAACAATTAATAATATTGTTTTAGTTGATAATAACCAAGAAGCAATAAACTTACAAAAAAAAGAAAATGAAATAATTGATGATAAAAATTATAAAAATGATTATGTAAATCCGATTCAAAGATCATTACACATTAACAAAGAAGAAACTGGTGTTTCTGAAATATCAAAAAGAAAATTTTTAGTTTTTGATAACAACGAACAAATTTATCCAGTTGATAAATCAATATCATATCGAAAAAATATATTAGATACAATGCCAAAATATATTGCTGATAACACTACTGATCCTTTGTTAAAAAATGACCAACCTTTTTTGATTTCAAAAAGAAGATTAATTAATGCTGATGGATATATTGATTTACAAACAAATCCTAATAAAAATGCAATATTAAAACCTTTAATTGAAATTAAAGATTTATCTGTAATATTTAAAGACAAAAAAGGAAAAAAATATGCAGTAAATAATATTAATTTTGATATTAATCCATTAGAAAATATTGCTTTTATTGGAGCAAATGGTGCTGGTAAAACTACATGTGTTGAAACTATTGCTGGAATTAATAATCCAACAAAAGGAAAAATCTCATACAACTATAATTACAAAAAAAGTTTTCAAGAAGGGATTGGAATTCAATTTCAAGATTCATCTTATCCAAAAGGTGTTACTGTTAAAAATGTAATTGATTTTTTAAAAAATGCATATAAACTAGATAAAAATCATATGTCTGATGAAGAATTTGATTATTTATTAACAATTTTTCGCATTAAAGAATTTTATCGTGTTGATGCTAAGAAATTATCAGGTGGACAACAACAAAGATTAAATGTTTTATTATCATTAATGCATAAACCAAAAGTTTTATTTTTAGATGAATTAGTAACAGGATTAGATATTCAAATAAGAAAAGAATTAGAAAACTTCATACAAGTTTGAACAAAGAAAAATAACATAACAGTTGTATTAGTATCTCATGATATGCTAGAAGTTGAAAAAATGACACAAAGAATAGTTTTATTACAAAACGGAATTATCAAAATTGATATGTATCTAGATGAAATTCATTATCAATATGGAAGTGTCGATAATTTGGTATCAAGATACATCTAATTAATGATTATTGCTAATAGCAATAATTTTTTTATAAAATATATATTATGCGTTTTTTACATGATAAAAATTCTAAAAATTTTAGAACCAAACCATTATATACATTCTTGTTTTGCTTAATTTTTATTATCATTCCAGGTATTATTTTGTGAATTTTGTTTGGATATATTAACTTATCACATCTTTTTTTAATTTTTCCAGCTTATGGAAAAATTGCAAGTGGAACTAAATCAGAAATTATTAATGAAATGCAAAATATTATTCATAATCAACACATATACATCGGAATAAGAGTAGCTTGTAATGATTTATTGAAAGAAAAAATTGAACAATTACCAAATGGTACTTATAGTATTAATTTAGATAATTTTCAAAATAGTTATTGTAGTAGTTATATAGCAGCAGTTATTGTGCCATATATAATCTATGCAATTACAATACCATTTTTTGGTAAATTAACAAAATTAATTAATTATGATGTAATAACTTTTTCTTTAACATGTGCCTTAACAATTTCTACATTATTATTAACAGCTGCTTTACCAGTGGGTAAGATAAGTAATAATAAATTTATTGATATTTCATCATATATTATTTTAGCTAGAATCGTTATCGTAGGAGTTAGTGTAGCGATATGATTTTTAATTTCAAATCAAATTGTATTATTATGCTTAAGGTTATCAAAAAATAAACAAGATTATTTTTTAGAATTAACTGATGAAACTATTAATGTTCAAAAACAAGAAAAAACATTAAAAATAAAACGACAAGAAAACAAAAAGAATAGACAAGAACCTAATTTTGTTGAAATTAATGAAGATGATATAAGTTTAAAAAGAAATAAGAAATAAAAAGATAAGGAGCAAAAATAATGCAATTTGTAGATAAATGTAAAATTGAATTAAAAGCCGGAGATGGTGGAGATGGCATGATTGCTTGAAGAAGAGAAGCACATGTAGAATTTGGTGGACCAGCTGGTGGAGATGGTGGGAATGGTGGAAACATCTATTTACTAGCAGATCATAATGAAAACACTTTATTCAATTTAAGATATATTAAACAAGTAAAAGCAGAAAATGGAATAAACGGGCAAAGTGAAAACATGTTCGGTGCAAATGGTAATGATAAAATTGTTAAAGTTCCAGTAGGTACTATGGTTTATGATGAAAATAATAAACTAATAGTAGATATGGATGTTGATCAAAAGCTTTATTTAATTTGTAAAGGTGGAAAAGGTGGTATGGGAAATGCTAGTTTTAAAACCGCAAGCAATAAAGCTCCTAGTTTAAATGAACGAGGTGAAATTGGAGAAAGTAAATTAGTTACTTTAGAACTTAAACATTTAGCAGATATTGGATTAGTAGGGTTACCAAATGCTGGTAAAAGCACTTTTATTAAAACAGTATGTAATATTAATGTTAAGGTTGCAGAATATCCATTTACCACAATTCATCCAGTTTTAGGTACATATTTTTATAAAAATAATCAAATTGTTTTTTGTGATATTCCTGGTTTAATTGAAGGAGCATCTGAGGGTAAAGGATTAGGACATGAGTTCTTAAAACATGTAGAAAGATGTAAAATTCTTATTCATTTGGTTTCTGCAAGCTTGCATGATAATGAAGATATTATAAAAGCTTATGAAACCATTAAAAAAGAATTAGATAACTATAATACATCTTTACAAAATAAAAAGATTTATATATGTGTTTCTAAGCAAGATGTTGATTATGCTGAAGAACAATATGAAATTTTAAAAAACTATTTAAAAAACGAAAAAATTTATTTTATTTCATGTGCAACAGGTTGAAATTTAGATGTGTTCTTACAAACTATTCTTAACGATTTCTTAAAAATGCAAAATAATTCTAATGTTATTGAAGAAGATATCAAAATTCTTAAAGATAATGCAGTAATTACATTAAATGAATTAAATAAAATAGAAGCAAAAAAAGATTTTAAAAATATTGATGATGAAAACTTAGTATTTTATCAAGATGAAAATAATATCACTCATGTTAAGCATCCAATTTTACAATATTGAGCACATCGAATTCCTCATACTACTAGAGATAATATTTATCGATTTAATGAAAAAATGAAAGCATTAAAATTGGATGAAATACTAAAAAAACATAATTTTCACATTGATGATGTAATAATTATTGATGATGAAAATATTGAATGAATTATAGACTAAATTTTTAAATTTTACTTACAATCAATTTAGTTTTAATAAATATATTTCTAAAAATATCTAAACAATAACTAAGCATAATCTAAATTAATTTTTTCTTTTTGACTTAGTTTTTTTATTGTTGTACAGCACATTGTTTTTGCACTAACAACAAAATACAAATCATTTTCACCTTCAACTTCATAATATAATGTGTCTCTATTTTGAGATACATAAACTAATAAAGCATTATTTGCTTTATTTTTTAGTTCTAAATACAATTTATATAAATCTTTATCTAATTTTTTTTCACCTCTTTGTTTATAACGCATCACACAATGTTCTGTTAAATTAAATCTCATATTACTCCTTATATTTGTATTTTACTATAGATAAAATTTATAAATTTATCTATATTACTAAAATGATATATGA
>JAHHTJ010000041.1 GCA_020024715.1 Mycoplasmataceae bacterium | reverse complement strand
TATTTTAATAAAATAATTTTTATACTAATGATTAATTAAATTAATGTTATTCATGTTTATTATTAATCAATAAACATGAATTTTATATTGTCTGCAATATACTAATAAAAAAACTTTATAATCTATTACTATGGTAGTAAATTATAAAGTTAATTATTAAGTATATAATGTTTATAAGATTTTATATGAATAATAATTTTATTTATTGAATATTTTGTATTAAATTATTTTTTAATTTTTACTGCTGTACCATATACACATACTTGGAATGCATTAATAGAAGCAACTTCTGCTGATTCAAATCTGATACCAATAATTGCATCAGCACCTTTAGCTACTGCTTCTTGTTCTAAACACATAATTGCTTCTTCTCTTATATCTTTAAATAATTTATCATAACTTCCAATTTTTCCACCGAACATTGATTTAAAAGAAGCTCCCATTTGTGAAAAGGCATTTCTTGATTTAATTTGAATATTCATTAATAAGTCAATTACTTCATATTCGCAACTAAGATCCATTGTTGTTTTAATCATTTTTTAATCCTTTATTTATAATAACTTAATTTGATTATATAGCATTACATATAAATTAAAAACAACAAACTAAATAAACTCTTTATGTATTATCATAAAAAAAGATTTCTCAAGAAAGAGAAATCAGTTTTTTATTAATAATTAATTGCTAACTTACTTTTTGCTACTACTTCTTCATCTAATTGATGATAATCAATACTATTTAATGATTGTTTAAATCCAATGATTAAATATCCAGCAATTACTTTAATAGCAAACATTATTTGTGTAACTGTAAAATATCAATACATATTATTAAATTTAATAACATAAAGAATAATAAGAATAATTGTAAAAATAATTTGTACAAGTGAATCTGCTACAACAGTTAATTTGCTTCCGCCTTCAATCATAATAAAGAATACCATACTTGCCATGGTGTTTATTATCATAAAACCAGCAAAGATATACATAATATTAGAACTATCTAAATATAATTGATTAAAAGTAACATTTGCACCAGAAGTATTATTTATATAGATATAATAATATGTTTGATTATTTCTAGGAAAGAATGAATCATTTAATGTTGCACCACATATAAACATTGCAATCATAAAAATTATTCCTAATATAATACTTCAGTTTAAACATAAATATGAATTATGTAATGCTTCTTTTTTATTATTTTTTCCTAATTCATTAGCAATAAAATATTGTGGAGCAATGGTAAATGCATTGAATATTCCAAATAAGAAAATTTGAAGCATGAATGCAATTGAAGTTATATCTTTATAATAATTAGCTGCTGCTAAATAACTATTTGAACCTAACAATTGAAAATTAACATTAGAAGATGAAATATGTCCACCAAAATTAATAATAAATACTAATTGAATAATGCTAATAATTGAGAATAATGATTGATCAAGAATAATACATCATGATAATTTAAATATTCTCTTTAATAAATTTATAGAAACTTTGAATGAATCCATAAATAATAATTCTTTTTCTAAATGTTCATTTTTAATTAAGTGTTGATGTTTATCATAAAATGATTTAAAAATTCTATATCATAATGTTCTGAATTGTTTAACAAATCTACAGTAAATATATAAATAAATAGGTTGAATCATGAAATAAATTAAATAAATTGCACCTAATCCTAAAAAAGCATGATCACTTATTTGATTAGCTAAATTATTATTTTGATTAAAATTTATTCCTACAAAATGTAAATAGGTTGGAGTAGTAATAATAAAGAAAATAAAAGCTGTTAATGATGAAAAGAATATAGCTTTTGTATTTTTGATAGAACTCAATGTAGGGATATATAATCATCCTCATAAATAAAAGAATCCTATAAAACTTAAAAATCTTAATAAATTAACACTTAATGTGGTTTGATTACCACTTTGTTGATTATTTCAAACCATAAGATTCATCATATTTGTAGCAAAAATTTGTTCAAATATCATTAAGATGAAAGCAATTGAAAAACCAATGTACATTGCTCATCTTATAGTTTGTCTCATCATTTGGTAATGGTTTCTTGCAATAAAATTACCAACAACAGGAAATACAGCAAATAATGGAACAGTTATTAAACTATTAAATGTTGAAAAAATTCCATAAGTATAATTAATCGCTAAAAATTCATTACCTCCACTTAACCCTTGCCCTTTATTAAATGTGTATGCGGTAAATACGTTAAATAATAATGGAACAAGAGAAGTAATAAATCCTCAAATTAATGAAGGTAGTAATAATTTTCAAAAACCAATAATGAAATTTTTACTACCAAAATATCTAGTAAAAAAGTTTTCACCCTTCTTACTACTAGATTGGCGAAAACTTATATTTTTATCATTAAATGTAGTTTCGCCAAAAGTTGTTTGAACTTTTGATTCGGTTGTCTGCATTTTTTTCTCTCTTTTTTTGTGTGAATTTAGAAATTATAACACGAAATTATTTAATGATTATTTTTTTTATATTTAATTTCACATTTGGTGTTCATATAATGTTGTTATTTATTAAATCAATATTTTTTGGTAAAGATTCATTAAATAAATTTTTAAAATGACGCTTAGCAATGATAGATATAGGTCAAATTTCATAAGTTTTTCTTCTTGGATTTCTTGGTAAATATTTGTAAATAAAGATTACTGACATTATAAAGATAGTTAAAGAAGAAAAGGTTCTACCTACTGGAACATTATAAAAGAAAAATCACATTGCTTTATTTTCATAAGGTAAATTAATTTGTTCGTGAGTTAATCCTGCGTTTAAACTATCTTTACAATTAATAGCAATAGTCATAAAAATAAAGATAATTGGAATATTAAATAAACCACTTCTAAGTATTGCTACAAAATAAGAAGTTCCTAATCTATTTGTGCTTCGATATGTTAACATTCCTCCAGTTGTAAAAGCAAGTAAAGGAATTTGAATTAATCATAATCAAATTAATTTTGATGCTGTTTGTAATTGATAATCTGGTGAATTTTTTGTAATTTTAAATCATGATAAAATTCCATCTTTAATTGGATTACAAAATCCAATTATACCTAAAATAATTAAACCAGCAACTAGCATAATACCTATATTTCATCAAAAAGCTTGACGTACACGATCAATTCTTTTCGCAGAATAGTTATATGAAAAAATTGCTGAATTACTTCTTACTAAACCAAAAATAGTAAAGAAAAATAAGTTAATAATTGGAGTAACAGCTCCCATGACTGATAAGTAATATTCACTACCAATTTGAGGAATAATTTTTACAGTGATATAAGATACTTGGTTAACTAAAATAATGTTTGAAACAGAAAATATAGATGTACCAATTAACATTCCTAAACCATATAATGCTAAGGTTCCCATTGTTCTTCATGAGATTGATAAATATTTTTTATTTAGAACTACGAAGTTTGCACAACTATTAATTTTTTTTGAAAACTGCAAAAAACAACCTGATCAAATTACTTGAATAATTCATCCAATTACTGAAGCACATGCAGCACCTTCCATTCCGATTTGCGCAATCTTTATAAAAATAAAATCAAGAATAATATTAAATACTACAGTAGTAATAGTAATGGTTGTAGACATAATAATTGCACCATCACTTCTCATAATAATTGCTAATAAATTAGCTAAAGCAAAAATAGTAGTACCAGCATTCATAATGTATAAAAAATTTTCAGCTCAACGGATTGAATATAAACGTACTGATTGATAATATTTATTTCATACACTTAAGATATTTGCGTTGTGTTTACCAACTAAATCAATATTAAAAGAACCATTAGGTGCAATTGTTGTTAGTATGTTATTACTTAATGTACTAGAAGTAATTTGATATTTAGATAAGTCTAAATATTGATTATTATTAACTTTTGCAAAGTATGTAAAGTGATGGTTATTATTTGTGTAATAAATTGTAACAACACCATGATTATTTACTACATTACTTAATGTTCATCCATGTTCTTTAAAATTTGCTAAAGCAACATGAAATAAGCCATTAAAATCTCTTGTTGTTAAGGTATCAGTTACTGCTTGAATAGGGACAATTGTAGGAATTAAAATTAATAATAAAACAAAACATATTAAACCAGTTAAAATACAACCAATAAATGCATTTTGTCAAATATGTGCTGCTAATTTACGATTTCCTTTTCCTAATGCTTGCGTATATTTTACTGATGTACCAACAGCAAATAAACTTGGAATCGAGTTCAAAATAATACTTAATGTTCCAATTAAAGAAACAGCAGAACGTACAATTTCTGGAGAATTAAAAACTGTTAATCCAGAAACATTACTTATTGCTGTAATTAATGATAATAATCCTTGCTTATCAGTTCCTATTTGAGATTTAATTGTATCTATTATATTACTACCACCATTATTATTAATGTGATTTAATAAGGGAGTAAAAATACTTGTATTTGGATCAGAATAAAACAATGTATTAAAACTAAACCTTTCAGTATTAGGCATAAAGTTAACTAACATTAATTGGTCAACAAAGGTAAATAAACCTAAAAAAAATGACATTACAAACCCAGTTGCACCAACCTTTAAAGTAACTTTTCAAATGGGGTCTAACCCATATAAACGCTGCGATTTACTAACAGTAGCAAATTTAGCGTCTTTATTAATATTTCTATTTTTTTTGTTCATATTTAATTTTTTGTTTTTTGTTAAATAAATAAATAAATTTAAGTTAAAACTTATATAATTATAACAATTATTATAAACAATGATTATTAAACAAGAATATAACAATATTTCTAAAATATTAAAAAATAGTTTAATTATTAATTATTTTCTTTTTGCTTTGTATATATTAGGTTTCTTTTTATTCATTTTTAGTGCTGAGGTTGTAATTATAAAATCGATACACAACAACCATTTTGTTTGAAATAATTTAAATTTAATTTGAGTTTTTGGTTTGATTATTATTTTTTTAACATTATTATTAAATATTTAT
>JAHHTJ010000040.1 GCA_020024715.1 Mycoplasmataceae bacterium | reverse complement strand
TAAATTGGTATTTTTACCACTAAAATTAAAAATAATATTTTTTAAACTATTTATTCTTATTTAATGATTTATATGTAACTTCTAATCCATTATATATATTAAATGCAATAATTCATGATCATATTAAATTAAAAGTATACATTATTAAACCTTTTTTAGTATTTTGTGTTAGAAATGAATTTACTGTTCTACCTCTAGTATATTTTTCATTACATTTTTTTTGTATAAATGCTAAATCATTAAACGAATTAAAGGCCATCTTTGTAGTAATAACTGGAATTGTAGAAAAAAGTATTATTAATAAAATTAAACCAACAATTCACATGCTAAGATAACCATAATAATTTAAACCACCAGAAATATTCTCTTTTTTACCAACATTATTTCAATAATCTTGCTCTTGGCCAAAATAAACAGCACCTCACAAAATAATGAAAACAAAAAGAATAAATAAAATTGCATAAATCACTGATAATATAAAAATCAATTTAAAACGTTCAATTAACATTTTAATTTTTACAGTATCATTACCAAATGATGTAGATAAAGACATATTATTGTTTTTCATAATAATTTATTATATTTTAAAAAAATGATAAACAAAAAAAACTCTCAGGGAGAAGAGAGTTTTTTCCTCTATTTTAGAAATAGTTAATTAAGCAGCTTTAGCTGATTTTTTAAATTTTTCAGGGTGTTCTGCTTTGAACTTTTCACAAAGTTCACGTTCTGTAATTCCAAGTCTTTTTGCTTTTGCGCAGTTTTGTGCTTTTACAAATAAAATTAAAATTGCAAAAATATCACAAATTGTTTCACTACAGAATACAACTGCGAATTGAGCACCTGGATCTGATGCAACTCCACAAGCTGCGAAGATTGCTAAACATGTTAATGCAAATACTGTTAAGTATCACATATTTCAAGACATATCTTGTGTTTGTCTATCTCTTAAAGATTGGAATGTTCCTGGAGCATAACAAACAGCAATAATAATTGCACCTAAGAATTGTAAAACTAATCCTCAAGTAGGTAATAAACCATAAAAAGATTCGTAACCTAAATACATTCTATTTTGCTCCTTTCTTTGCTTTAATTTCTTCTAATCTTCTTGTGCAGTATTCAGCTTCTGTAATTCCAGCTTTTTTTGCACCAATCATATTTCTTAATTTGTAATATAAAACAATAGCAGATGTAATTGAAGCAAATCCTTCACCTAAGATTAATAATCCACCTGGTGTTGTGTAGTTAACTTGGTAGTTTCTATACATACCTGGTGTAATTACATAATAATTATTTAAATTACCATAATCAGCACCTAATAAACTAGCAATTTCTTTTTTAACTGTAGGGTCTTTATCTATTTGAGTTTGAACTTCTGCTAATAATTTTGATGCATCAAATGCTGATGAATTATGAATTGCTGCGCCATTTAAAATTTGGTCAGAAGCTATTGAAGTTTTACCAGCTAAAATAGCAGCAATTGCTAAACTTGTAGCATCTGATGGGTTTAAACCACCTTTATTTTGTAATTGTGTAATGAATGCGTTAAGATCAGTATTGTTGTGACCTTTGGTTAATCAATGAGCAAAAGCAATTTGTAATAATGCTAGATTTTGAGCACTGTAGTAATTTCCTGCAATTCTTCCACCAGCTTCTACTAAACCGATACCATAGATTGCTAAGAAGAAACATCCTACTACTAAGAACACATACATTAATCATGAGAATGTTTGTGTTTGTTGGTTCTTAATAGTATCGATTGTTTGTGGAAACACACTAATACCAATTGAAAGTGTACCGATAATACTAAAGAACGCAACACATATTGCAAGTGGACTAATAACAGCTAAACCTTGAGAAGTTATTAGAACACTTTGTGTAACATCGTACATTTTTATCTCCGTTTCTAATATTTAGTGATAACAAATTAATTAATTTATTAATTTCTATCTATTTATTTTTATATCACTTTTGAAAAACATGAATAAAAAAAGATTATTTTTTTTATAAATGTTTTTTAAAAAAATAAAAAATATGGAGAAATTAATATTTCTTAAAATTAATTTCAGCCATATTTCAAATGTTTTTTCTAATTCAATTTGTACAAGTAATTACAAACTTATTTCCTTCTTCTTCCATTTTAACTAATGCACGAACAACAAATGCATTATTGTTTAATTTACTAATACCAAATTCAAGATCCAATTTGATTGTTTCTTTTAAATATTTTCTAAGTTCTAAAATTGTTTGTTCTGTTATTTTTTCATCATATAAGAAGATACTTGGCATATATAAATATTCATCTAAATTTCCAAGTGCATGTAAATCTAATTCTTTAGGTTCAAATCTTAAATTATCAATGCAATATATTTCATCATCAACATAAAATTCACTACGTAATTTTACTCAATCAAAACTATATCTAGTTCCACCTTTTGATCATCCAGGACCAATCATGTCTGAATAAATAAAATGAGAATGTTTATTTAATTTAAATGTATTAAATTGTTGATATTTAGAAAATTCATATGCAATGATATCATCACAAATATATGTTAAATAAGCACCTTCATCAACTTGTACATACTCTTCACTTGTAATGTATTGTCCATCTTTACACATATAGATATTACTTGGCGAAACAGTTGTTAAAATTGCTTTTGCATTTTTTTCTAAAATAAAATTAGTACCAACTGTTTCTCCAGTTACATATCCACCACCAGTATGAATTAAATAATAAACTAATTCGTTATCTTTTCCATCTAAAGAAATATTATCTAAATGCACTTGTGGTGATAATTTAAAATTATTATTAAAATAAATTTCTTTAGGACTTGTTCTACCGTCAACATTTTTTAATACTAATTGTTGAAACGATATAAAATGTTTGTTTGGATCTTTTCTATCTAGCATTATAAATTCATTAATAAACAGTTCTTTTCAATTCAATCAATTACTTGATCAAGACCATCTCCTGTTTTAAGGTTAGTCAAAAAGAATGGTTTATTTTCTCCTCTAAATCTAATTGTGTCTTTTTTCATAATTTCTAGATCAGCACCAACATAAGGAGCAAGATCGGTTTTATTTATTATGAATAAATCACTTTTGATCATTCCTTGTCCACCTTTTCTAGGGATTTTTTCACCTTGAGCTACATCAATAATATAAATTGAAAAATCAACTAAATCAGGACTAAATGTAGCTGCTAAATTATCTCCTCCTGATTCTAAAAAGATTAATTTTAAATCAGGATGTTTTTCTTCCATTTCCTTAATTGCTTGAAAATTCATGGATGGATCTTCTCTTACTGCTGTATGAGGACATCCACCTGTTTCAACTCCAGCAATACGATCAGTTGGTAACACTTTAGAAGCAATTAAAATTCTTGCATCTTCTACAGTATAAATATCATCTGTAATAGCTGCTAAAGAAATTTTTGGAAACATTCTTCTTGCTAATTCTTCAATTAATTTGGTTTTTCCAGATCCAACTGGTCCACCAATTCCAATTACTACAGGTTTACTCATTATATTTCTCCTTTAAATTAAGACATAAATAGTCTTATTAATGAATCTTCGTGATTCATTTGTGCAATTTCAATACTAAATCCATTAATACCAAAATCTCTAATGTTGTATTTTTTAGCCTTTTCAATAGTTTCAAAAATAAAAGGTTTAATTTCATTTCCTACAAAGATACCATCACTTGGACCTAACGGAATAGCTCTAACTGCATTTTGAATTAAGTTAGATACATTCATATATAAGAAGGCATGTGATCCTTCTTCTAAACTCACACCTAAATAATGAAAAGCAATTGTATATGCAACTGTTGGATTGCCGATTGCTTCTTTTTTATTAACTTTTTCTGCATATTCTTTTAATAAAGAACATTCAGGAATAATATCTAATAAACATTCAATACTTCTAATTCCAACTTTTTTATAACCTTCTCTGGTTTCTTTTGGTAATGTACTTACATGAAATAAACGATCTAAAATGTAGACAAATTGGGTTTGATTTTTTTCTAATGCTTCATACAATAATTTAATTCCTAAAGCATCATTATATAAAAATTGAGTACTTAAAAATGTTTTTAGAATATTTAATAAATCATGTTTATTTTTAACCTTATGATTGTTGATGTATGTTTCTAAACCAAAAGAATGGTTAAATCCTCCAGTTGGAAAAACAGTACTACAAATTTGTAATAAGGTTAAATTGTTAAATTTAGTTAATTGTTCTTTATTCATTGTCGTGTGAATGGTGGGTGTGTTCGTGTTCATGTTCTTCATGCTTATGATTGTGATCATGAGTGTGAGAACCATTCTTAAAATCATTGTGATCGTGATGGTGATCAGTTACCTTATGTAAATGTGAATGTGACATTCCATCATGTTTATGTTCATGATTATGATTGTGAATGTGTTCATGGTTGTCACCTTCTAAATGTTCATGAGTATGTTTATATTCACCATGATTATGTTCATGTGTATGCATATGTTCTACAGTTTGAACATCATGTGAATGTTCGTGATTTTTATCTTCTTCATTATGTTCATGAGAATGAACTAAATCATCATGTGCATGTTCATGAGCATGCAAATCACTACTTGTTACTTTATCAGCATCTTTATTCATATCTTTTCTTACATCATGACTAACTTCGTCATGACCTCCTTCAATACTAATATGTCTAAAAGGTTCAGACATTTTTTTGTCTTCAACAACATAAGCAATATTTAGTTGCTTTAATAATCTTTCAACTAAATAATCATATTCAACATACATTACATCACCTTCAAAAACTGCTGGTAGATGACGATTACCTAGTTGATGAGCAATATAACCCATATCATGAATATCTTTTGGAGTAATTTTGATTACATTACTAGAATTTGCAAAAATTGCAATAATGGTATTTTTATCTTTATATAAGATATCACCATCATGTAATTTTTGATTTTCTATTAAATTAATTCCAATTTCTGTACCATGATCTGACTTTACTCTTAAAATTCTTTTTAGTAGTTGTTCAGGTTCAAGATATACACGTTCCAAATGATAGTCATTTAGACTAGGAATATCCTTTAAATTTTCTTTAATACTTTCTACTATCATAAAATTTCATCCTTTACTATTATTCTTATTTTTTCATAATTTTTAAAAAACGTAGCAAATTTTTATGATTTTGAAA
>JAHHTJ010000004.1 GCA_020024715.1 Mycoplasmataceae bacterium | reverse complement strand
ATTCAGTTCAGTTAAATATATATTAAACATATACAACTATAAAACTATTATTTTTATTCATATAACTACATAAATATTTTACTTTATAAATTAATAATTATTTTATGTTAAAATAATATCGATAAACAAGGGTATGAAATATGACAAGATGTTTATTATTGAATAATTAAATCCATCATAAAATAGTTAACTATATTTAATATAAAGTTAAGTTTATTGCTATTTAATGATGTTTTTAGGTTTATTATTAAAAAATTATTTTTAATAATTTAAAGGAGATAAAAATTATGGCTAATAACGATAATGAAAAAAAATCGAAAAAAAATAAAAAAGCTGCTGTTGCAGTTGTTGGTGTATTAGGTGCTGGTGCAATAGTTGCTGGTATTACTGCTGGATTAGTAGAAGCTGCTAAGGTTAACAGCGAAGCGCAAAAAGAGTTATTTAATAGCGTTGCTAAATATTTGAATTCCCACAATGAATTTACCATCCAAAATGTAAAATCATTATTACCATCAAATGCTATTAATCCTGAAAATGTTTCTAATACTGAAAAAGATATAGCTAAAACAATTGCAGATCAAATTGAAAAGTCAGGTGAAGTTAAAAATTTTAATCCTAACGGAATAAAAGTAACAATTGCAGGAAGCAATACAGAAAACCCTAATATTAACAATGATGGTAGTATCAAGATCACTGTCTCGTATAATAATAAGGTTATAAAAAATTCAAAAACTAAAAAACCATTAGTAGTTACTGCTAGTGGGTATAATTCGTATCAAAATATTGCTAATGGTATTAATGGAAAAACAATTACTCCAAATTCTAGTAATAATTTAACAAACCTTTATCCAAATGAAATTTCTAAAGAATTTAATAATGATAAAAATTCAAGTGTAATAACTAGCATTAAAGATGCGATTAATAATCAATTAGGACAAAAATTAATAGATGGAAAACCTAATCCAAATTACGTTCCTGGTTTAGTTGCTGGTGAACAAAATCCTAATAGTTTACAAATAGAAAGTGTAACTCCTAATAATGCAGGAAGTGGTCAAATTAAGGTAACAGTATCATATAATGGTATTACTCCATTAGTAGTTACTATTAATACCAATAAACCTACTAGTGTTATTCAAGCTATTTATAATTTGATTAATAGTGGTGTTTCAATAAACACTTTAAATAACGTTTCAGAAAATAATAAAAATAATATATATATTAGTCCTTCAGAAACTGCACAAAACTTTTTATTACAAAGTAATGCTAGTGATACATTAACTAAAAGTATTAAAAATTGAATTATAAGTAAGATTTCACAAGATGATTTTCCTGATTTTCAAGCTAATTTATTAAATGTTAGTTTAGTATCAAGTGGCAACAACACTACACCAAGTTATGTTTTTAGTAATAAAAATGGTACTGTTGAGTTTAATGTTAGTTATGATAATTATAATGTACAAGAAAATACTCAAAAAACCAATGTTGTTTATGATAAAAATCAAACTACATACAATGCAGAAGTTACTGGTTTTTTAACAAGTACTGAAGCTCAATATTCTCCACAAACAAATGTTGCATTAACAGGATATTCTAACCAAACTCCTTCTTATGCATTAACAAATAGTAAAAATACTTTAGAAAATGATGTGACTAAAGCTTTAAATAATGCTAATAAAAATAGTGCATATTTAAGCAAATTATGAAACTTTAACAATGCAACATATGCTGCTAATAATTCAAATGGAGATATTACTATTACAGGTGTTACGTATGATAATACACCTGAAACTATTACTGTTAGCGGTTTTTTACCAAACTCAACAATAATTTCTACTATTAATAATGCTTTATCACAAACAGATAATCAATATTCATTACCAAGTCAATATACAAAAAAACTTGCTAAAAATGCAAGTAGTAGTACATTGACAAATGATGTACAAACTCATGTTCAACAAATAGTTACTGGTTTAATTACACAAAATGATTGAAAAGGTGTGAGTTCTTCAAATGTTAGTGTGTCTCAACAAAAAATCGGTGATGGTAATATAACTTATAGTGTTTCATATGATAATTCACCATGTAATCCATTTGTTGTTACTGGATTCTTAACTAACAAACAAAATTTAATTAAGGAATTAAAAGCTGCATTAGCTAGTGCAACCATTAGTGTTAATGGTGATACTGCAAAGTTAATGCCAAGTTTAGCAATATCGAATGGATTTACTGGTGTTAAAAATGATGATTATTATAACAATACTGTTTCAAACATTGAAGATGCTATTAATAATACAAGTTCAATTAAAACATTATTAAGTTCTAATCAATCTTCTAATCGTTTAAT
Organism: Mycoplasmataceae bacterium; assembly: GCA_020024715.1. Taxonomy (GTDB): domain Bacteria; phylum Bacillota_I; class Bacilli_A; order Mycoplasmatales; family Mycoplasmoidaceae; genus RGIG1987. Next base: position 17,958 of record JAHHTJ010000004.1, on the reverse strand, counting down.
TGTTACAGCACTAAATTCTGCTGATGATACTAATGGTACTTTAACTGCTACTGTATCATATGATAATGTAGTAATTGCTCAAAATAAGATTATTTCTGGTTTTACTAAATATGAAACCGCTTTAAGTAATTTAGAAACAGCTTTAAGTAATTTGACTTTACCAATAAAAACTACTAGTTCAACTACTGGTTTAGATATTCAAAATGCATTAACACAATTACAAACAAATAATTCATCATTACAAAATGAAATGAATACTAGAATTTTAAATTTGTTAAAATATGGTACTCAAACACCTACAGCAAGTCAATCTAATCAAACTAGTGACAACACATTTTATTGATCTACTGCTAATGCATTAGCATTTTATCATCCATCAACTGGTCAAGCATTAACACCGATGTATGCTAATGCTACAATTTTATCAAGTAAGAATGCTATCATTTTACCTTTTACATTAACTTATGATAACCAAAATCCTGCAAATTTTAATGTTTCTTTACAAGATACTAATACAGCAACTGATGCTTGAAAACAAATTGCAAAGCAATTAGGAGCAATCATTGGTAATTCTTTGCCTATAACTACTAAAAATACTGTAAATAGTGCTATTAATAATAAGAAAATTATTAATCAAGTTAAAGATGAAATTGATAGTGCAATTGAACAAAAATTAGGTACTAAAACTATTTCTGCATTAGGTAATACTTTTAGTGCTAGTGATGTTCCTGGTTTGAAAATTACTTATGATCAAACAAAAGATGGAAATATTGATGTAAATATTTCTTGTCATAATCAACTATTACCTAATAATCCAATCAGTATTACTGGTTTTAAAGATAATAATTATGTTGCTTCAGAATTAACACTACCAAATTTAATTACAACAACACTAAGTGATACATATGTTGGTGATGTTTTAAATAACAATACAAATACAAAATCCAATTGATATCAAACAATTTTAAATGAAATAATAACTCTATTAAATAAAGAAAAAGTTACTGGTTTTAATTCTGAATTAGTTACTTTACAAATTCCATCACTTGGTAACACATCTAATCAAACTTCAACAATTAGTAATGATTTAATTAATGGTGACATAACTGGTGTACAAGTTTTATATGATAATAATCCAATCAAAACCATTAGTAGTTCAGTAAATAATTATGCAAGATTACTAACAACATCTCCTTCTTACGATTTAACAATTACTGGTTTTAGCACAATAATTAATCAAATTGAAAGTGTTTTAACTAATAATAATGATTCTGCAAGTACATTAAATTCATCAAAAATTGCTTCTGATTATGTTTCAAATGATTTAATTAAAAGTATTAATAATGAATTAAATTCTGCGAATATTGTTGGCTATGTTGCTAATAAACTTACAATTAATACTTTTAAAGATATTAATAATACTAACGGAACAATTAATTTGACTTATAAGTATGATAACCAATCAATTACTAATTCTATTACAATTAATGGTTATTTAACTTTAGCAAAGTTAATCATCAATATTCAAAATACTTTAAATTCTTTACAAAATTTACCAAGTTCAGAAATTGGTTCATACTATACAAGTAACATTCCAACTAATCTTACTTTACAAAAACAAATTACAAGTATTGTAAATAGTGCTATTGAAAAAATGATTAATAGTGCTAATAATCCAAGTAATAATAATCTTGGTTTTGTGCTTTCTTATGAATGAACAAAAATTACAAATAATGGTGATGAAGTTAATATTCCAATTAATGTTTCATTAAATTTACCTAATGGAACTAGTTCGTTTACTACTCCAAAAAATTATACACATTCATTAACGTTAACATGAAGTACCAAAACAAATAAAGATGCATTTAATACTATTGTTGCAGATTTAAAAAAGATTTTAACTAAAATTAATGTTGCTAATTACAATCCTCCAATTTTAACAAACACTATATTTAGTAATGGTTTTACAGCATCAGCAATATCGTGTATTCGCTCCGCTATAAAAAATTTAATTCCTAATGACTCATTATCTGCAGATGGGTTTACTATTTCTAATATTTCAAACTATATAAGTTTTTCTAACCCAACAAACATTAATTTAACTGCTAAAGGTGGAAGTTGTATTTCTGATTTAACTTTATCTTATAGTGGTTTAAAAGCAACTGTTAGTCCAAATAAAGGAACAACTATTTCTGGTTTTAATACCATACAAGAAATAACCGCTAAAATTCAAAAAGCTTTAAGTGATGTTTCTAGCTTGCAAATTCCATCAAATACTGCTGCATCTAAGATTTATCCTAGTAACATTAATACAAAAAATATAAATAACCCAGCAAATGTTGCAAATGATACTAATGTTCAATCTGAAATTAAAAATTTAATTAATAATATAAATAATATTTCAGATATTCCAGGTTTTAATTCAAGTGATGTTCATGTATCATTCAATAATGCAACACCAAATAATGATGATGGTAGTTTACAAGGAGTTACTGTTAGTTATAATAGTACTGTTGTATCAAAATCAGGTGGAATTTCTGTAAAAGGTTTATTAACAAAAACAGCATATAATCAACAAATAGCAAAGAATATAGGAAACACACTAACATCTACATTAAACGGAAATGATGTAAGTATTAATAGCTCACTTTTACCAAGCGTTGCTTTAAGTAAATCTAATCTTGCAAATACAATTCAATTAATTAAAGCACAAATTATTAGTACTATTGGTACTAGTGTTCCTGGTTTTGAACCTAGCTTATTAAATATTAATGTTTCAAATTCATCAAATAATAAAGATTTTATTGGTTGAAATAATACTGATGGAACAATCAATTTTACAATTACTTATGCAAATAATTCAGTAGCTAATCCAACAGGTAAAACTTCATATCAAGCATCCGGTTTTTATACAATTACTGATGTTGAAAATAAAGTTCAAAAACTTTTAAATAGTATTGTTTTACCAACAACTGATCAATATGTAGCACAAACAATTGCAAATAATGTCAATAATCAAACTGGTGGATTATATGAAAATATTCAAAAAATAATTTCTCAAATTCAAAAATTACCTAATTACAATAATTCTGATAATGGTTTTACTTTAACTTTAAATACTGCTACAGTTAATAAAGATATTATTACTCTTTCATTTGCATTTAGTGTTGCATCAAGTAATGCAACTGGTGCACAAAATACAACTAAAACTTTTGATATTAATATAGCAAGTTACGAAAAAACAAGTGCTGTACAACAACAAATTATTACTGAAATTAAAAATGCATTAGCAAATATTAAAGATTTAACAATTAGTTCAGATAAATTTACAAATCAAGTATCATTAAGTTCTAATTCTACTACTTATCAAAAAATTCAACATGCTTTAACAACTAATTCAGCATGAACAAGCATGAAAGGTTATAGTAGCAACAATAATGGTACTATTACTATTGATGGATATGCATTAACAAATATTAATAATGATTTAACTTTTAGTAATGCAGATACTACTGATTTATCTTCTGATTGAGAAAATGGAATGATGCATATTAATGTAGCACTTAACTTACCAAATCAAACAAAATCTACACCATTAACAACAACTCCTATTAAAGTTACTCAATTTAATTCATTTACTATTATTGCTAATGGTATTAAAACTTTAATTAAAAATGGAATTACGATTAATTCTGATAATAAAGTTCCAGCAAAAGATGCCATTTCATATTATGGAGAAAGTTCATTACAACAAACCATTACAAATGTTATTAATGGATTAACAAAAACTATTCCCGGAATCAGTACAGGTTCAGTTCAAATTTCTAATTTATCATCTAATACTTCAAATGAATTAACAGCTACAATTAGTTATGTTGGTACTAATCCAATAACTAAAACATCATATGAAGTACCAGTAGCTACAAACGTTATTATTAATGGTTTTCATAGTAATGATACTTATACAACTAGCACTATTCAAGTTTTAGAATCATTGCTTGTAAATATAGAAAATGATAAGATTTCTGACTCAAATTCAAATAATAATGTGTATGGTTCAATTTTAGGTATTAGCCCAATTAATCCTACTTCTAGTTATAATGATATGCTAGGTACTTCAGATTCAGATTATGGTATTATGCAATCTATTATTAATGCAGTTAATACATATAATAATGATAATCCTAACAATAAAATTACATTTATGCCAAGTTTATTAACTCTTAATGGATTTGCTACAAGTAATAATACTAATAATACATATGGAACTAATACAAAAACTCCTTATGTAAGTTTGAGTATGAATTATAATGGTACTTCATTTAATTTAAAAACTACTGGTTGAATGAGTAATGAAACCTTAAGTCAAAAAATAGATAGTATTTTAAGTAATACAAATACACTAAGTTCAATAATTAATGAATTAACTGGAACTAATAGTACAACTGGTTTTTCAAATTGAACCGCTAATGAAATAATGAATATCTATTTACATCAAACAAATGATATTAATTTAAATTCATTAGCACAAACAGACTTGAATAATGCATTAGCACAAATTAATACTTGAAATACAACTAATAAGCAAACAACAACTTTATTTAATCTTTTATTTGGTAGTACAATTAGTAAAATTATTTTTCAAAATTTAATTAATACTAGCACAACAAATAACATTGCTAATATTTATCAATTAAATCTTACTGGTGCATTTAAGATGCTAAAAACTGATCCTAGTGAAATTTTAAATAATAATGGTGGATTTTATATTAGTAGTGTGAGTGTAAATAATGGTAATTTAGTATTAAGTTTAGGATTTAAAACAAATGGTTTAAAAACAATTAAATTATCTCCAATTACCATTACCGGATTTAATTCAAGTAATAATATTGCATCAAGTTTGAGTAATTCTAGTAATATTTCACCTATTACATCAAATAATACTGGAACTTATACAGTAAAAACTGATTCAAGTTTAAATACTTTAGATGTTAGTCAAATTATGCAAAATTCTAATCATAAATACACATATGCAAATGATATTAAGAATTTAATTATGCAAGCTAACCAAAATAAATTAAAAGCTATCAATAACTTTAATTTATTTATAGGTAATGAATTTGATTTAACTAACAAAACAAACACCAATACTTTAACGTCACTAACTTCTTATGAAGCAACATCACCAATTATTAATTTTAATAATTTATCTATCAATAGCATAACTATACCAAGTGGTGTTTCGTCATCAACTGCAACTAGTGTACAAGTTAATTGTTCTTATGCTGGAAATAATTTTAAGATTTTATTAACTGGTATTAATTCAAATTTATCAGCTATTGCTAAAAAGATTAATGCTGCTAGTTCATCTACAAAACCTATAACTGTATCTGGATTTTCACAATATTTACCATTTATTGCTGTTGGTTTATCTAATAATCAATTTACTACAAATGTTCAAACCTATTTACAAAATTATTTTAAAAATATCTTAGGTACAAACTATGTATCTAGTGATTTGATTATTAATGCTTTATCTACTAGTCAAATTAATGCATTAACAACTAAATGTATTAATAATAATGATTTAGCGCAAATTACTTTAACTGGTAATTATCAAGGTTCACCAATAAACATCACTGTTAATGGTTTTTTAAGTGTAAATAATTTGAAAACATATATACAAGATGCTTACAATGCTAAAACTTTAACTTATCAACAATTAGTTTCATCATATTATTTACAAAGTCAATATCAATCTTTTTTAGATGGTAAAACCTTATCTACTTTAGGATTTACTACTGATAAAACAAGTAATCCTGATAACTTAAAATTATTATCAGAAATGATTAATACTTATGTAGAAGCATATCAAATAAATAATTTAAGTAATATCACTATCAAAAAATTATTAAATGAAAATAATATTAATCAAATTTCATATAATGTTAGTGCTGTAACAAATAGTACCATTACATTAACTCCAACCTTTGTATATGCTAATACATCATCATTATCATTAAATTCTTATACTATTACTAGTTGAATAGATAATACTACTATTAGTCATTTAATTGCAAAGGATGCAAAATTAGATATTGATATTCAAACTGGCTTAACAAATAACAATACTCAAAATTCTAGTAGTAATTTAGCAACTGTTTTATTAGCAACCGATCCTATTAATCAAGTGAATAATAAATTAGCTAATTACACTGCTAGTCAAATTTATGATAATCAAACCGCATTACTTTTACCATTAGAAACATGATTATTAAGTCAAATTAATAATCAAAGTATCACTATTAACAATATAAGTATTACAATTAATCAATTATTAAAAAATAATAATCTTTCTAGTTTAAAATTTAGTAATTGATCTCCTGCTACCAGTAATACCACTAGTCAAATCACTTCTAATTTGTATTTTGATGATGGTACAACACAATTTAACATTGCAAATCAAAATGACATTAAGAATACACCAGTTAACTTAAAGGTTTATAATTTTAGTACACCAGAAGAACAAGCTAAAAAGATTGTTAATGCTATTAAACAACTTACTATTTCTACAAATTCTACAAATCAATATCAATTTTCGTCAACATTTACTAATACACAAAATCTAGCTAAAAATAAGGCATGAATTTTAGAACAAATAAATCAGATTAATAAACAATTTACTTATTTAAATGGAGTTAATATTTATAGTTCAAGTAACTTAACTATTACTTTAAATTCCTCATCTTCTAATTCAATTGATCAAGTTCCTTTTAGTTTCACATATAAACAAGATACATATACAACTAGTTCTGAAACAAATAATGTTCAAAACTTATTTAATGTACAAAAATTAATAAATGAAATTACACAATGAACTTTAAATAATGAAAATGGTATTAATGTTCAAGATATTAATAGTTTAAATTACATGACTTTAAATAATTTTGAAAATACAATTACCACTGATATTAATGGTTCTGCTATTATTTCTAATTCTAATAATCAATCTACTTATGTTAATTTAGCTAATTATTTAAATCAAATTGCATTTAATGAAAATAATCCTATTGGAAAAGCTATTAAGCAAATCATGAATACAAATAATTTAGCAATTGGGTATTTAATTGCTTTTGATGCTTCTAGCAACCAAATTACACTAAGTCCACAATTTTTTGCAGATCATCAATCAATTGTTGATGCTAATGCATATGCAACTTATTCAACATGAAAAAATACAAGTAAATATTGAGTAGTTAATAATTGATTAACAAAACAACAACAAGAAAAAGAAATTGCTAATAGTTTAACTGAAGCATTAAGTAATGGAATAAATGCTAATACTTTAAATGTTTATGCAAATACAAATGCAAATAATGTGACCTTTAATGAAATTACTAATACTACTGCGGTTGATAATGCATTTAAATCATTTTTAAATAATGCAACATTAAAAAATATTCAAAGTCAAATTAATAATAATTTTAATAGTCAAATTCTTAAAGATTATCCTATATTAAAATATATTAATTCTAATGATTTAAATTTATCTAATTCATCAAGTATCGCTAATAATAATACTGATGCAACAGTTTATTTAACATACGCTAATAATCTAGTAAATATTAAAGTTTATAATTTTGGTTCTAGTAATAATGCAAAAACCATTATTAGTCAAATCACTAATAATACAAATACTCTTGCTTTAGATTTACAAAATAAAAATTTAACTTTAGGAACATATGCTAGTGCTAGAAATACATTAATTAACAACCAATTACCTACAACAATGACTTCAGATCCTTGATGAGTTGGTGGAAATAGTAATGGTACAAATTATAAAGGTGCAATTCCAACATTATTAGAAAGTTATGTAGCAAGTAAACAAACTTCAGCTGTATATCAAATTAATCCATTTTGAAGTTTATTTAAAGATGCAAGTTTATTAAATCCAGCATCAACATATACATCAAATAAAATTGTTGTATCTAATAATAATCAATGACAATTAGCTAGTGATGGAACTGCAAGCATTGATTATACATATGGTTATACTGATAATGCAACTATTCATTTAGCTGTTTCTGGATTTGCAACATATCATTATTTAGCTTATTTAATAAATCAAGAGTTACAAAAAACTAATAATCAAATTAATTATCAAACTTATAAAACAATACCTTCATTATCTAATGATGTTTCAAAATTAAATAATATGTCTAATTCCTTCTTTGTTGCAAATGATTCATATCATGCATATTTAAGTAATATTTTGAATTATGTTTTAACATCAAATCCAACAATTCAAGCAATTTTACAAACAAATAAAACATCAAATAATTCTAATAGTTCTTTTAATTACATATATTCATCATCTGATTCTAATGTTAGTGTTCAATTAGGATTAACTACAGGTACAGCATATACTGGAACATGATCAAATATTAACTTTATGGTAACTGGTTGAAGTAATTCAACAAGTATTAGTACTAATATAGCTGATACATTAAATAATAAAAATGTTTCTGTTTCTCAATCTGATTATCAATATGATTTAGCATCAACATTTGCAAATACTTTTAATAATACACAAACAACATCAAGTGTTAAATCATGAATTATTAATACATTATTAAATTCTAGTTATAGTAATAATGAAACTTTATCAAGTTTCTTAAAAGCTACTTATCCAAGTTTTAGTGAATCAAACATTCATATTACTTCAATTAATACAAATAATATTATTCAAAATCCATCAACACTTGTTATCAATGCTTATTATGGTAGTGATTCAACTAAGAATCAATTCAAAATTAACATCACTAATTTAATTGATGTTATTGCTATTGTTAATGCAATTAATAATTTAAGTATTACAAGTCCAATTAGTATTTCATCAAGTCAATATAGTTCATTTAACTTCATGACAAGTTCACAATTTATTGAAGCAATAAATAATAAAAAAGATACTAATGCAACCACATACATAAATACATATACTAATGCTTTAAAACAATTAATTATCACTAATTCTACATCATCAAGTTTAAAAGATATATTAAAAGCAAATTCAAATTTAATGCTATCAATAAATACTTTAAATGATAATAATAAGAATGAAGTTATTAATAATTTTGTAATTAATGAAATGATTAATAATCAGGAAGAAAATCTTATTTCTGCAAATGATCATGCTATATCAGGTGGTGCTAAAGATTTTAAAACTAGTGGATGAGCTACAACTTCTTCACAAAATAAAGCAATTGCTAAAGCTTTATCTTCATTAACAATTAGTGCAACTGAATTAAATATTGAAAATACTTACTTTAATGTAATTACTGCTTCAACAGCAGTTGATAAATATTTTGCACCTTACTTTAATAATGATGTTTATAATTACATAGTACAAAATAAAAATACTTTAATCACACCACAATTAATTAATAAATATCCTGTGTTAAATTACTTTAATCCAAAGTATTTAAGTAATAAAAACATAAATTCTTCTGTTAAATCCAATACATCTACATCTACAACTATGTATTATGGAACTACTTCTACAGGACAAAGTAATTTTACAGTTAATACAATTGGTTTTAGTGTAGCTAATCAAAATAGTATAATTTTAACTCAAGTTACTAAAAATAATCTCTTTACTCTTGATTTACAAAATTTAACTGGTAATTTATCTAATAATAAGTATTTATTATTAAATAATTCCTATTGAACCACTATGTGTACAGATTCATATTGAATAGCTTCAACTACAGGTGTTATTTCAGTATTATTACAACAATATGTAACAGAACAAATAAACAACATATCTAGTAGCGGAAACCCATTTTGAAGTTTAATTTCAGGTATTATTATTAATCAAGCAGCTCAATCAAGTATTAATTGACAAGGATCAACTTATAATAAAATAAGTACTGCATCTATTACTTATCCAGCTTTATTTGGAACTTCTTCTTTATCCATTAAAGTATCTAATTTCTTAACTTATACTTCTTTACAACAATTAATTTCAGCACAGTTAGCAAATTATGGAACTTTAAGTAATTCTATTTGAACAATTCCTATGAATAAATTTTCATCTATTTCAGGCTATCAAAGTATCGTTAATAATAAAACAAGTGTATCTGAAATATTAAACAGTACTAGTTATAAGAACATTTTGCAAGATGCTTTAAATTCTATGTTTACTAATAATTCTGAAATACAAAACATCATAAATAAAAATGGCTCAAGCGGATTAATTACTTATACTTATTCTGCAAATTCAGCAAATCAATCTGAAATCACAGCTAAGATTATGGTTAGCGGTCAAAATCAAGGCCCTTCATGACAACTAATTACATTAAACTTAAGTGGTTTTGCATCAAACACTACTATTGAACAAACAATTGCTAATGCCATTGCTAACCTTCAATATAAAGCAGCTCAATACCAATACTATATTATGGCCAGAGGACAAAATATTAATAGTACTAATAATGCTGGTTATAATCCTCAATTCAATAACTTTGGTATTGCTCCTTGAATAGGAACTACTAAGTCTAGTCGTATCTGAAATATTATTACCAGTCAATTAACTTCACAATTTACAGCAGAATTCCCTAACTTTGATTCTTCTTTATTAAATATTACTGGTGTTAAAACTTCAAATATAAACGCAAATACTCAAACTGGTTCAATTACATTTAATATTAGTTATGGTACTGCAACTGCTGATGCAACTGTTAATGGTTTTTACACATTCCAAGGCTTAGCAAATGCAGTATGACAAGCTGTTAATAATAATAACAAAGGTGCAGCTGGTGCTGGTATAATGGAAGTTCCAAATTCATTAAATTTCTTACAAGCTTCACAATATAATTCCAATATTAAAATACCAGGACAAAATAATGAAGCTCCTTTAACAGTATTAAACAATACTATTAATAGTTATTTAAACGAAAACTCAATAGTAAAAAATATTCTACAAGATAATCCAAACATTCAAGTAACTGGAAGTTATCAAGTATCTGGTAATAACCTTGTTTGAACTGTTGGTTCAAATATCAATTTTAAAACTAATAATGTTTATCAAAGTGTTTATAGAACACCAGCAAAAATTACTATTACAAATTGAGTAACTAGTCAAAGTCAAAATACAGCTATTGCAAATGCATTAAGTAAATTAACATTAAGTGCAAGTGAATTGAATATTTGAAAGACTAACTTTAATGCAGTTTCTCCTTCTACTGCAATAAACCAATATTTTCAAAAGTATCTTAACAATGATGTTTACGATTACATAGTACAAAATAAAAACACTTTAATTACACAAGCATTAATTAATCAATATCCTGTATTACAATTCTTTAATGCATCAAATTTACATAGTACAAATATGAGTTCATCTGTTAAACCTAATACTAATACTTCTACTTTTACATCCATGTATTACGGAGTTTCTTCTACAGGACAAAATAATGTTTCTATCACTACAAATAACTTCAATTCATTTAATCAAAACCCAATAATTTGAGCTCAAGTTACTCAAAACAACGTGTTAAGTCTTGATTTGCAAAATTTAACTGGTAATTTATCTAATAATAAATATTTATTGTTAAATAATTCTGGTCAATATACTATGACTACTTCTTCATACTGATTAGCCTCAACAACAGCTACTAATAATGGTAATAATGGTAACCTTGGTGTTATTCCTACATTATTACAACAATATGTATCTGAACAAATTAAACAAATTCCTACAAATAATAATCCATTCTGAAGTTTAATTACTGGATTAACTAATTACAATTCTGGTCCTTCAAATATATTATGACCAGGATCAAAAGGTGATACAAGCAATACTGCAGATATCACTTATACAGCAAACTTTGGTTATGCTTCAAATGTTTCAATTAAAGTAACTAATTTCTTAACTTATACTTATCTAAAAGACTTGATTAATAAACAATTACAAAGTTATGGACAATTAACTGGTTCAATTTGAAACATTGCGATGAGTAAATTTTCTAGTTCTCAAGATTATAATAAATTAATCAATAGTTCAACTAGTGTTTCTCAAATTTTAGGCAATTCTAATTACACTAATGTATTGAGCAATATTTTGAATACAATGTTTGTTAAAAATCAACAAATTCAAAATGTTATAACTCATAACATAAGCGGTCTAATTACATATAATTATTTTGCAAATCCAAAAAATCAATCAGAAATTACTGCTAATATCATCGTCAATGGTAATCATCAAGGTCCAGCATGACAACAAATTACATTAAATTTAACTGGTTTCGCTTCTACTCAACAAGTTGATCAAAATATTGCTAATGCCATTGCTAACCTTCAATATAAAGCAGCTCAATACCAATACTATATTATGGCCAGAGGACAAAATATTAATAGTACTAATAATGCTGGTTATAATCCTCAATTCAATAACTTTGGTATTGCTCCTTGAATAGGAACTACTAAGTCTAGTCGTATCTGAAATATTATTACCAGTCAATTAACTTCACAATTTACAGCAGAATTCCCTAACTTTGATTCTTCTTTATTAAATATTACTGGTGTTAAAACTTCAAATATAAACGCAAATACTCAAACTGGTTCAATTACATTTAATATTAGTTATGGTACTGCAACTGCTGATGCAACTGTTAATGGTTTTTACACATTCCAAGGCTTAGCAAATGCAGTATGACAAGCTGTTAATAATAATAACAAAGGTGCAGCTGGTGCTGGTATAATGGAAGTTCCAAATTCATTAAATTTCTTACAAGCTTCACAATATAATTCCAATATTAAAATACCAGGACAAAATAATGAAGCTCCTTTAACAGTATTAAACAATACTATTAATAGTTATTTAAACGAAAACTCAATAGTAAAAAATATTCTACAAGATAATCCAAACATTCAAGTAACTGGAAGTTATCAAGTATCTGGTAATAACCTTGTTTGAACTGTTGGTTCAAATATCAATTTTAAAACTAATAATGTTTATCAAAGTGTTTATAGAACACCAGCAAAAATTACTATTACAAATTGAGCAACTAATAATTCTCAAAAAACTTTAATTGCTTCTGGTATTACTAATGCAATTAATAATAATTCATTTGCTTTAAGTCAATTAGATAATGGTAATTATTCAACTGCTACAACCTATGCACAATTTCAAAACTTACCATTCTATGATAAGTATCAAAATCAATTTACAAAATATAATTCATATGTTTCAAACTTTAATGAAATGGTAGCAAATTATGTTAATGCTACAGTATCAAATACTAGTTTCATTGAATCTAATCCTATTTTCTACTTATATAAATTTATTCCATCTAGTAACATCAATACAACTTATACTACAGTTAGATCTTCAAACAATATGACTGCATTAGTAACATTAAATACTGCTTCAAATATTACTAATAATCCAGTATCATTAAATCAAAATAATACCTTCAATGTTACCGGTTTAAATTCAGTTGCTACAACAAATAAAAATACTTATAAGTCTATTCAAAATAGTGGAACCATTAACATCAATATGAGTTATATGTCTTATGCACAATTAAATAATGCTATAGGTTATATTTTTGGTAAAAATAATCAAAATCCATCTAACCAAAAAAACTTTAATTGAATTACAACAGCAGCTGTTCCTTCAGTTAATAATATTTCTAACATTCCTACATTTGATTCTTCATTGTTACAAATTACAAAATTAACTACATCTTTAAATGATAATTATAATGTTTCAACATTAACTTATAATGCAACTTATGATGGTCAACCATTAACTATTAATTTAACTAATTTCCAAACATTCAGTTCTTTCGAATCACAACTGTATAGTCCAATTGGTATGTATATGACATTACCTAATAACACTCCATTATCTAATATTACATATACACAATTCTTAGAAACTTTAGCTAGTGCAAATAGTTCTGCAGCAACTTTAACAAGTCATTTATCAAATACTTTCACTAACTGAAATAATGTTTCAGAATCTCAATATCCATGAGCAAAACAATGCTATAATGATTTTTCAAGCTATGTATTTAATAATGTATTAAAGAATTCAGATTATAGTAGTTTTATAAGTCAAAACCCAGGTTTATCACTTCAATTCAGATTCTTCGATTCCACTGGTTTTGCTGGAAATGTTGGTATAACATATTTACCATTCTATAAAAATAACCAAAACCCACCTATAAATTGAACTAACGGTAGTAATTGATGTGCTGTTACTTGACCTGCAAATGCTGCAAGCACACAAAATCAACAAATTGGTGATGCTTTATCTTCTATTCTAAAAAATCAAACTGTAAACATTTCTCAATTAAGTAATCAATCACCAAATCCTTTCAATAACTTACAATATAACTCAACTTCTGAATTACAAAATCAATTTAATTCTGCATTGATACATTGAATAGGAACAAAAATTACAAAAGAAGATTTACTAAAGAATGGTTTATTAAATTATTGACAAAGTGTAGTTAATAATTCATCTTTATCTACTCCTTCATTTAATTCTGATGGTACACAAGCAACCGTTAAATTAACAATTGCTAAAACTCAAATTAAAATAACTGTAACTGGTTTTGAAAATCAACAACATAAAACTGCAAAATTATTAAACAATGCAATAATTGATATTGCAAAAAATAATACTTATGCAAATAATCAATATTACATTATCAATCAATATGCATACAATGGTAATGGTATTAATAGTGCATTTAATTCATATGCTAATAATTATTGAGTAGGTAATGGAGGTGTAATTCCAGGATTAATATCATGGTATGCAACAAATACATTAAAAGTTCCTAATTATAATCCTTCTTTATTAACTAACATTACTTGTCAACAACAAACAACTGCTCAATTTTCTAATGGAAAATGAACAACTCCTACTGCTGGTGTTATATATAAAGCAAATTATGCTGGACAACCAATTACTATAACTGTAAATGGTTTCTGAACACTACAAGGTTATGCAAATGAAGTAACTAATTTGTTAGGAACTAATCCTTATAATCCAAATGCTCCAACATTTAATATGAATGAAACTATTAATAGTAGTAATATTGGTTGACTAACAGCAAATCAAATTCATAGTAATACTTCATATCAAACTCTTTTAACAAACAATATCATTAATTCATTACAACAAAATTCAGCTATTAAGCAATTAATGAGCTTAAATAGTAAATTTACATTAAATCCTATTTATCAATTTAATAATATTAATGGAGTACCTACTTTAAGTTTTAATAATATTTCTATTAATTTAAATAATTCTAAAAACTATACAATTCCTGCATCAAATAATATTTCTTTAACTAGTTCACAAACTCAATCTGGTTATATTCAAACAATTTTAAATAACATTTTCCAAAATTCTAAATATAACAATGTAACCATTAATACATTAGTAAATACTTATCATTTAGATTCAACTTATTCAACTCTATTAGTTGGTACAGTTTTAAAACAAGAAAATCCAAATAATCCTGGTACTTACTATATAACCGATTTTACAAAACGATTTATTAGTTGAATAGGTAGTACTGTTAATACTCAAACCAATACCAATACTTATCCATTATTAAGTGTTAAAGGTGCATTTAGTTCTTCAAATGTTTCAATCAACAATTATTCTGCTAACTCAAACAATACAAAGAGTTCAAGTTCTGCTATTGCTACAATTAACTATAATGGTGGTTTAGTTGGTCAATATGGAACTGGTGTAAAATTAAACATTACTGGTTTTTATACTATTAATGATGTATGAAATTATATTGTTCAAAATGTAACAGGTAGTTCTTTAACAGATACACCTGCTGATATTAAAAATTTACCTGATTATAATAAAAACTACATCTATCAATATTTACCTTACTGAGCTGCAAACCAATATGAAACAACAATTCAAACTATGATTAGTAATTCACTATGAAATAAACCAAATACTCCTATTACAAATAATGGAATTACAAATAATTATTGATCTTTCCCACAAGTACCATCATCATCCATATCAAATACTCAAACAACTGCTACAGGTACATTTGATGTGGTATATCAAAATAATGATTTACCAGGTATTGCTACAACTTCCCCTATTAATATTTATGTTAAAGGTTTTAAATCACAACAAGCACTTAATGGTTTAATAGGTAACTATATTTATCAAAATAAAATTCAAGCAAATGTTTATGGAACACCATATCAATGATATACACCATGATATGCATTTAATGGAGGTAAATATAATCCAAATAATCCTATTTCAGGTAATTCTAATATTACATCTAATTCACAATACAATCCTGCAGTTAATTTACAAACCCTTCAAGGTTATATTCAAAGTTCTCTTCAAGTTCAATTGAATGAAAAATATAAACAAATGACTGATCCAAGCACAGATTCAAATTCATTTATTCAATTCTTCCAACCATCTCAATTAACAATAAACACAACCGTTAATAATCAAGTAGCACCTCCTCCAATTCAATATTCATGAGGTTTAATTGGTGGTTGGTTTGATTCAATCTCTAATTCTTCACTAAGTTACTATACTCCTCAAAAAGGTCAATTACTAGTTACTATGCTTCTTCCTGGAGCAAGTATGCCAGGAGGTACATCACAACAAACTGGCATTTCATATTTAGGAATAATTGTTGGTGGATGAATGTCTGCTTATGCAGTAGCACACGCTTACCAAATTGGTTTAAATCAAAGTAAACTTCAAATAACTGTTCCTTCAAGTATTACTGCTTATAGTGTTTATTATTCACCTCAACAATTTACCACAAATTACAGTTGAGATTCTTTATTAAATCATAATACTGGTTGAGTTGGAAGTTACGTTTGAAATGTATTTGATACAATTTTGAATCAATTTGCTACAAAAGTTAAACCTGCATATAATGCTTATGATGGAAAAACATGAAATCAACTAGTAAGTAATCCAGGTTGAACAATTAATAACATATTAAGTGCTAGTGCGCCAAGTAATAATAACATTGGACCAAATACTCCTTATTTCTTTGATTATTATGGTGGTAATAGAGCTATTGAACCACAAACACTTATTACAACCTATGGATTAAGCGCTAAATGATGAGCTGTTTCATCTAATCAATTAGGATATCAAATTAATTTACCATTCTATTTAGTTACACAAAATGCTGAGTTTCCATATTCTTCAAACGGTGAATGAAGTTCTGTTACATTTAATGTAAATTGAGAAAAATAATAATTAATAATTTATAAAAAAATGCATGCATAATTGCTTGCATTTTTTTCTTTATAAAAATAAATGAGTCTAGTATGAGTAGCGATTAAATTTCATGTACTATTCTTACATTAAAATTAGACTACTATCCATAAAGTGAGGAACGCTTTAAATTACATGTCATCAGGAAAGAAAAAATTATTTAAAAATGATTTAAGAAAAATTTATACAGCTGATACAAGAAAAGAAGCAGAAATTGCTTTTGTGAAATTAAAACAATCAGAAAATAATTATGATAAAAAAGCAATTAAGATCATTGAAGATTCATTAGATGAAATATTAACATTTTTTGAGTTGCCTAAAAAAGTGAGAAGGTTCATATATACTAATAACATTTCTGAAGCATTTAATTCTGCTTTGAGAAAATATGTAAAAGAAAAATGTTCCTTCCCGCATGAAAGAACATTAATAAGCCTAGTAAATATTGCAGGCTTGCGAATATCTCGCAAATGATCTTATAAAAAAGTTTTCTAAATCATTTACAGATATATTGTAGAATAAAAACAGTTTAGTAAGAAGAAATAATAAAATAATTCTTACATAAAAAGCGGACTACTATCCTTCTTTTCGCATATAAAGCTAATAATGTACCAGTTGCTGAATCAATTGCTGAATAGATGCAAAACTTTGTT
>JAHHTJ010000039.1 GCA_020024715.1 Mycoplasmataceae bacterium | reverse complement strand
ATAATAATTCTTTTTAGAATCATCAGAGTCCAAGATGTGTTTAAGTTAAACATAATTATTTTATATATAAGTAATATTTATTGTTTTATGGTATAATTGCATTTAGCGTAAGTCAGTAGTAAAGTAGATTGTGTAATTGATATTTACGATAAAGGATACAAAGTAAGTTAACTGACAACTGAAATGCTTTGAAATATCAATCATTATTAAGCTTTGCAACATTATTCTTATGCAATTATACTAATAAAAAAGGAAAATAAATATGCGTTATACAGGAAGTGTCTTCAAAAAAAGTAGAAGATATGGTTTGTCATTATTAGAAAATAATAAAGAATTTCTAAAAGGAAAAAAAAGAACAACTGCACCAGGACAACATGGTGATAAAAAAATTAAATTATCAGGTTATGGTGAACAATTAAGAGAAAAGCAACGTTTACAATACATGTATGGTATTAATGATAGACAATTTAGAAGAATGTTTAAAATTGCCTTAAAAATGAAAGGTAATTTATCTATGAACTTATTAATTGTTTTAGAAAGTAGATTAGATAATTTAGTTTACAGAATGGGTTTTGCTCCAACTAGAAGAGCTGCTAGACAATTAGTTAGTCATAGACATATTTTACTAAATGGTAAAAAATGTGATATTCCATCAACTATGGTTAGTTTAAAAGATACTATTGAAGTTAAAGAAAAAAGTAGAACATTACCAATTGTAAATAGTGGAGAAATCATTAAACCATTACCATTTGTTCAAGTTAGTGCTGATAAAAAAGGAACTTACTTAAGATATCCAGAAAGAAATGAATTAAACCCAGATATCAATGAAACATATGTAGTTGAATGATACACAAGATTGATATAGTAAATAATATTTAAAATATAAGGTTATCAATGAAAAAAATTGCTTATTTATATGATTCATCAAGTTCTTTCACTCATGATATTGAAGAAAGAGATATTTATGTAGTTCCAAACAATATTCAATTAGAGTTGAATGGTACTCTTAAGTATTTCGAAGAAAATATTGATATATCTCAAGAAGAAATTAATAAATATTTATTACAAAAAAAAGAAGTTAAAACGGCTTTAGTAAATCCAGAAATTATTAAAGAAAAAGTTTTAATATTATTAGAACAATATGAACACATCTATTATGTACCAATTTCTAGTTCGATAAGTAGTACATATGAAAAATGCTTACCAATTATGAAAGAAATAAATAGTTTATATGGTAAAGATCGTTTTTTAGTTATTAAATCGAATGCTGTTTCATATCTTGCAGAAATTGTAATGAATCGTTTTTGTGATTTATATGATGGTAGTAATTTTGAAGAAGTACAAAAAATTATTAATGATGATGTAGATAAAAGTAGATATTTTGGTATTTTATTTGTTAATGAATTAGATACTTTAGTAAAAGGTGGAAGAATCAAAAAAGCAAAAGCAATAATTGCTAAGGTACTAAATTTTAAATTATTAATTTTAATGGGTAAAAATTTAGAATTTTTAGATAAAGCAATGACATATAATAAGCAAATTGAAAAAGCAATTAATTTTATTAATGATGCAGTCAATAAAAATAATTCATTAGTTAAAGAAGTTTGTTATGTGTATGATGGTTTAGAATCAACAAAAAATAGATACTTTAATGAATTAAAATATGATGAATTGTTAAAAAATAACTTAAAATTATCAAATGATGTTAAGTTTTTAAATGCTAATTTTTCTGGTGTTATCAAATGTCACACAGGTTTAAATTGTTTAGGAACAATTATAAAATTAGATCTTGAAAAATAAAATAAAAATGTTTGCTAATAAAAAAGTAGAAAATAAAACAAAAACTGCTATTTTAAGAGAAACCATAAAAACAACAGTTTCTATATGAAGAAGCTGTTATTTTTTTATGGTTGCTTCATTCTTAAATACTATTTTTCCAATAATTACTTGCATAATACTATCTTATACGCCAATTTTAGGTTTACAATGTATTCTTGGTGTTGGAAGAACAAGTTATTTTACTATTGCTTTTTCGCAATTAGGAATTACTTTTAGTTTAAGTGTTTTATTTTTATATTCTAAATATTTTATGCCAAATAAAAAACTAGATTCAAAAAAGCAAGAAGAATATGCTTTATCAAATGCTATTTTATTTGGTTTTTTTATTGCTATATTTTTAGTTATAGTATATATTATTGCTTCATACATGTATATGTATTATTCAACTAATTTACCAAATACTTATATAGCATTTGAACAAGGTATGAACTATGTATATACTAGTAGCATATATATCTTTTTTATATGTTTAATGGATGTGCTATTAATATATGTTTATAATAAGAAAAAAAATAGTGCAATATATTTCTTAATTTATTTTTATTTATTTAGTTACATTTTAATTTACTTACTAGCAAATATAGCTAAATTATATGGTGTTGGTGTTGGTATTAGTTTAACAATTAGTATTATAATTACAATCATTATTTTATCTATTTATATTTTTATTTATTTTCCAATAAATATTAATTTAAAAATACCTAAGTTTTTTAAAAATGTTCGTAGAATTAAAGGATTAATTCAAGAAGCTGTTACAGGTATATGTATTAATTTGTTTCGTGGTATTGGATTACTAATTATTTCCTTTACAGTTTTCAATCATACAAGTAATGATGTTATTCCAATGGCTTATAATTTAGCAATTATATTTTTGTTAAATTATATGTATATTATTGCTTTTGGTGGTATTGGATTAGCAGACATGATTAAGTATTTTTATGTTTATTATCTGATCAATGATAAAACAAATAGTACAAAGTTTTTTTGATTAATGGCATTTATTAATTTATTATTTGCTATTTTATTAACATATATTTGTAGCGTTGCTGCTTTACCTTTAGCTAGTTTATATTCACAAAATAATTCTTATATTGAACCATTAAAAGTTCCAAAAATACCAAATGGTATGCCTAAAATAATTATTCATAATTTACCACCAACAAAATTTCCTTTAGTTCCAACCGATTTTTATGAACCAAATAAATCATTGCTTCAAATGGTTAAAAATTATCTTAATAATTTAATTAATAATCCAATACAAAACCCTGTATTTTTTGATTGATTTGATTGATTTAAGCATAATCCTAAAAATTTAAATTTATGAATTATTCAACATCCAATCAATTTTTTTGATTGATTACAAAAATATGAATATTATGCTAGTTGCAATCCAAGTGTAGTAAATGCTTTTATTAATTTAAGAACAAAATTAGAAATTTCTCAACCTAATCAATTTGAATTGATGATTCCAGAGTTAAAATTTAATTCTAAATCTATGATTTATCTTGGTGCATTTGGAATTAGTTATTCAACTTATTATATTTTTAGTGCTGCTAAAACCGCTATATCAAAAGAAAAAATGCCAATTTGATTAATTATCATTGGAAGTTTTTGTTTAATTACGTTCGTATTAGCATTTGGTTCATGTTTTACATTAATATTACAAAATAAGAAAACAAATCCATTTCAGAATCTTGATGCATTTACATTTCCGCTAATGATTGTTGGATATATTTTATTTTTAATCTCAATTATAGAATTAGAAATTGCTAATTTAAAAAACAAAAAGTGATTAAAAAAAATGATAAAAAAACATCAAATTAAAAAAATAAAAATTGTAGATTCAAGATTAATTTAATATTTAATTAGCAATTTTATTACCTTATAAAAATATTTTTTTTAATAAGTAATAATTTTAACATAGCAATAGTAATAAGATAAACGTTATCATCTCTTTAAAATGCAATTATACCTATGTTTTACTCATTCATTAAAAAATCAAAATAATATGCTCTTGTTTTCTTTTAGTTACTTCCTTGTAATGAACTTCTTACATATTATTTTGAAATTTAAGTAAATCATTACTAGTTTATTAACCTATTGTAATCTAGTTTTATATCATAGATATATATGTAGCATCTTTCTTTACTTAAGATATTTTGCTATCTAAAAAAAATATTTAAATTATTGATTAGTTTTTGTTTTGTCAAATTAAAAATAAAAATGATAATAATTGATTAACAAATCTTATTTTTTGATTATTAATGAATTTAAGAAATTTAAAAATGTTTCTTTTGTTTTTATTATATTAAGATTTATAATAAGTTTAATTGTTGGTAGATTATGGAAATTAATTTAACTAATAAAGTTGCAATTGTAACTGCATCAACAGATGGTATCGGACTAGATATTGCTTTGACTTTAGCAAAAAATAATGCTAAAGTGTATTTAGCAAGTAGAAATAAAGAAAAAGCTTTAAATATTATTAATAAATACAAAGAACTAAGTCTTCATTTCGTTTATTTTGATCCTACAAATGAAGAAAGTTTATATTCATTTATCGATGATGTTATAAGTATTGAAAAACGAATAGATTTATTAGTTAACAATTTTGGTACTACTGATTTAAAAGTTGATTTGGATATATTGCACACTAATCCAGAAGAATATTTTAAAATAATAAATTTAAATATAAAAGCAACATATATTCCTTGTCACCAAGTTATTAAATATATGAGTAAACAAAAATTTGGCAACATAATTAATATCGCTAGTGTTGCTGGAAATGTTCCTGATTTTACAAGAATTGCATATACAACTAGCAAATCATTAATTATTAATCTAACCAAAAATATTGCTTTACAAGTAGGAAAAGATAATATTCGTTGTAATTGTATATTACCAGGTATGATTAACACGAATGCTGTAGCGAAGAATCTTACCGAAGACTTTAAAAAGACTTTTTTAAGTACATTAACTATTAAAAGATTAGGAGAAACTAGTGATATTGCAAATGCAACATTATTTCTAGCTTCTGATCTTTCGTCGTATATTACTGGACAAGAAATTACAGTTAGTGGTGGATTCAATTTGGGTACACCATTATTTGCTTTTTTCAATGATAAAAACAATTAAAATATCTTGTTATTTTCTTAGTTTTTAGATGAAAAAATAAATTTGTAACATGTTATAAAAATTAATAAAAATTGTTTATAATAAAGACATAAATGGAAGATAAGTAAATAGATTACTTTCTTGCATTAAATCAATATTTTTTGAAAATAATTAATAATTTGAAAGTATATTTATTAGTTGTTTACTTAATCTTCTATTTTCTAAAAATGAAGGAGGACAAAGATAAGAATTAACATTAATAAATTTTAAAGAAAGTTTCAATTATTAGTAATGTCTATAAACTCTATTTAATTCATTGTTTTATTTGTATTTATTTATGTTATAACTAATATTCAAGATTTATTTAATTAGTATCATTTATAGAAATATAAAAAAACCAAAAAGAGATTAACGCTAACGACAATATTACTAATTTAAATATAATAAGAAATTGAATATTTTAATTTGCTTACTTACTAAATAGGTTATTAC